>NZ_JASCOO010000021.1:0-50136 GCF_029959485.1 Stenotrophomonas sp. PS02301 | reverse complement strand
TTGTGTATAAGAGACCGCGGTCGGCCCCTTGGCAAATGCCCCCGGCCCGCCGCCTTGCGGCGACGGCCTCCTCCTTGATTTTGCCCAGGGGCCTACCGGCCGCTACGAGGCTCGGCGTGCTGTAAGTCCACTAAAACCCAGCCTTTCGTTGCGGCGCCAACGGGCTTGGCCCAGCGCTCGACGCACTGGCCGCCGAGAGTCAAAAAGTTCGCCGTTCGCTTCAAGAAGTGCCCTCGCCGATGGAGAAGCGCCTTGTCACGCATCCAGTCGGGTCGAATCCTGGAAATCGACAATAAATCCAATAAGTTGCCGTATTCATTGAAAGTGGCGCTTGAAAGACGTTGTGGCGCTGTTAAACTCGCCGCGTCGACCCCTTCCTGGATGCATCCCATGCAGCGTTTTGCACTGGCCGCCGCGCTTGGCCTGGCCCTGGTTCCCGCCGCCCACGCTGCCGTGGACTGTTCGGCACCTGCCAGCGCATCGCCGCTGCCGCTGCCGGCCACCGCGATCGCACCGGTTGCCGAAGAGCTGTACATCCGCAACGTCCAGTTGGGCATGCCCGCCGGCGTGCTGACCTCCAGCTACGACCGCGAGCAGTCGCTGGACAGCGTGCTGCAGCGCCTGCGCATCGACGGCTGCCAGAACATCGCCAAGGCGATTCCCAGCGCACCGGTGATCAACCCGAACGATCCGGCGGCCTACAAGCCGCAGACCGAGTTCGACAACACGCCGTGGCGCTTTGACATGAGCCAGAACGGCAAGCGCATGACCGCCGAAGAATTCGACGCCTGGATGAAAGCGCGCGGTGTGCGCGTGGTCAAGGCGCGCCCGGTACCGGCTGCCGTGCCGGCCGCCGCCAGCGAAGCACCGGCTGAGACCAAGCCGGCGGACAAGAAGTAAGCCGCCTGAGCGGAGCACGATGACGACACGCCGGCCACCCGCCGCGAACGCGTCCCGACCACGCCGCCCCGAGCGGCGTGCGAGCCCTGCAACAGCTGCCCGCAACGCCGCCTCCAGCACCCCTGCGGGCGCACCGCGCCATGGCCTGGCGCGCGTGCTGTCCAAGGCCGGGCTGTGCTCGCGGACCGAAGCCGCACGCTGGATCGCCGATGGCCGGGTGACGGTCGACGGCCGTGTCATCAACAACCCCGAATTTCCGATCATCGACGGGCGCCATCACGTGCGCGTCGATGGTCAGCCGCTGGATGCGCCCAAGCGCGTGCACCTGATGCTCAACAAGCCGCGCGGCCTGGTCACGACCGCGCAGGACGAGCGCGGCCGCGACACCGTTTATCGCTGCTTCGATGCTGCCAGCCTGCCGTGGATCGCGCCGGTCGGGCGCCTGGACAAGGCCAGCGAAGGCCTGCTGCTCTTCAGCAATGATCCGCAGTGGGCCGCGCGCCTGACCGATCCGGCCACCGGCCCGGACAAGACCTATCACGTCCAGATCGATGCCATCCCCGATGCCGCGCAGCTGCAGGCGTTGTGTACGGGCATCGAGGATGAGGGCGAACTGCTGCGCGCGCGACGCGCCACGCTGCTGCGCAGTGGCGACAAGACCGCCTGGCTGGAAGTGGTGCTGGAGGAAGGCCGCAACCGGCACATCCGCCGCCTGCTCGCCGCGTTCGACATCAACGTGCTGCGCCTGGTGCGCGTGGCGATCGGCCAGCTGCCGCTGGGCGAGCTGGGCAAGGGCGCCTGGCGCGAGCTCAGCCCACACGATCTGGAGCTGCTTTACGCCGTGGCCGACAGCGCCGCGGCCACACCGTGACCTCGTGGCCTGCCGGCATGTGGCAGGCCATTCGACCCGGGCAATGGATGGCCTTCGAAGGGATGTTCCGTTCAATACCGGGAGTAAGACCATGCACGTCAGTACCCTCAACCGTTCCCTGTTCCGCGGCGCCTGCCTGTTGTTGCCGGCCGCGCTGCTGACCGCCTGTGGCGGCCACAAGCAGATTGCCAAACAGGATCCGCCGGTGACCGACAAGGTGGTGGAGATCAAGATCCCCGAGCTGGATGGCCGCGGCAGCTACCGCTTCCTGATGAGCGATGGCGACAAGCGCATGAGCGCCGACGAGTTCGATGCGTGGATGAAGGCCAACGGCATCCGCGTCGCCAAGGGCAACGGCCAGGATGGGCCCGTCGCCGCACCGGTGGTGGTGGCCAGCAAGGAACAGGCCCAGGACAAGAAGAAAAAGAAAAAATAAAAAAACGCCGGGCACTGCCCGGCGTTCTGTGGGGACGGCGCGCAGGGCGCCGTCGTCCGGTCACCCCTTGATCACGCCCAGCTCCAGGCCGATCCGGGTGAAGGCATCGATGGCACGGTCCAGGTGCGCACGCGTGTGCGCGGCGCTGATCTGGGTGCGGATGCGGGCCTGCCCCTTGGGCACCACCGGGAAGAAGAAGCCGATCGCGTAGATCCCTTCTTCGAGCAGGCGCTCGGCGAACTTCTGCGCCAGCGGCGCGTCGTACAGCATCACCGGGCTGATCGGGTGCACGCCCGGCTTCACATCGAAACCGGCAGTGGTCATCTTCTCGCGGAAGTAGGCAGTGTTCTGCGCCAGGGTATCGCGCAGGTCATCGGCGGCGGCCAGCATCTGGAAGGCCTTGATGCCGGCGGCGACCACGTGCGGCGGCAGCGAGTTGGAGAACAGGTACGGGCGCGAGCGCTGGCGCAGCAGTTCGATCACTTCGGCGCTGGCGCAGGTGAAGCCGCCCAGCGCACCGCCCATGGCCTTGCCCAGGGTGCCGGTGATGATGTCGATCTTTTCCAGCACGCCCTTGACCTCGGCCGAGCCGCGGCCGGTCGCGCCGAGGAAGCCGGTGGCATGGCATTCGTCGATGTGCACCAGCGCGTTGTACTTCTTGGCCAGCGCGGTGATCTCATCCAGCGGGGCGATGAAGCCGTCCATCGAGAACACGCCATCGGTGGTGATCAGCTTGGTCTTGCAGCCGGCCGCATCGGCGGCCTGCAGCTGGGCTTCCAGATCGGCCATGTCGCAGTTGGCGTAGCGGAACCGCTTGGCCTTGCACAGGCGCACGCCATCGATGATCGAGGCATGGTTGAGCGCGTCGGAAATGATCGCGTCGTGCTCGCCCAGCAGCGGCTCGAACAGGCCACCGTTGGCATCGAAGCAGGCCGCGTACAGGATGGTGTCCTGCTTGCCGAAGAAATCGGCGATCTGCGTTTCCAGCTGCTTGTGCAGGTCCTGGGTGCCGCAGATGAAGCGCACCGAGGCCATGCCGAAGCCATGGGTATCCAGCGCGTCCTTGGCGGCCTGGATCAGGTCCGGATGGTCGGCCAGGCCCAGGTAGTTGTTGGCGCAGAAGTTCAGCACCGTACGGCCGTCGTCCAAGGTGATCTCGGCCGACTGCGGGCTGGTGATGATGCGTTCGGACTTGAACAGGCCCTGGGCGCGGATCGCCTCCAGTTCTTCAACGTAGTGCTGGGTCAGCGAGGCGGTGGTGGCGTCGGTCATGGCAGGCAGTCTTCGGCACGGGAAACCCGGGATTTTACCTGTCGGGGGCGACGGCGGGGTTGCCGCCGGCGGTGGAAGGGCGGGGCAGGCCGGGGGACGGTTGCAGACGTGATTGTTGCATCGCAATATCAATCAGGTTAAAAAACTGTAAACCGCGCCGTTCCGCCCACCCCACCCACGTCTGGAGAGACCCCGCATGAACCACGCCACGCGCTGTACCGCCGCCGTTGTGCTCTGCGCCGCCCTGCTTGCCCCGTTTGCCGCCAGCGCCCAGGACGAGGCCGAATCGCCGTTCAGCTGGAACGTCACCGCGGTGTCGGACTACGTGTTCCGTGGTGTGTCCCAGACCGATGAGGATCCGACACTGCAGGCCGGCTTCACCTATACCTCGCCGGTAGGCCTGTATGCGGGCGTGTGGGGCTCGGGCGTGGACTTCGGGCCGGGCGACCCAAGCACCGAGATCGACTACCTGATCGGCTACGGGGTGGATGTCACCGACGGCGTCAATTTCGACGTGCTGCTCAACCGCTACACCTATCCGGGCGCCAGCGAGCTGAACTACAACGAGTTGATCACCACCACCACCTTCGCCGAGCAGTACAAGCTGACGGTGGCCTACACCGATGATCTGTCCGGGTCCGATACCAAGAGCTGGTACTACGCGGTGGGCGGCGAGTGGGGTCTGCCCAATGATTTCACCCTGAGCGCGAACGTGGGCCGCACCTCGCTCGAGACCGATTTTGGCAAGGACTACACCGACTTCAACGTCGGCGTGAGCCGCCAGTTCGGCCTGTTCAACCTGGGCCTGGGGTACCACGGCACCGATGGCGCCGGTCGCGACAACAACGGCAAGCTGGCTGACAACCGCGTGGTGTTCACGGTCGCCGTTGGCAAGTAGCCCGCCACTGGCCGGCGCCCGACACCGCCGGCAACCTCGTGAACCAGAAAAGGCGCCCGGATGGGCGCCTTTTCAATGTTGGCCTCACACCGGACCCTTGCTGGAGAACAGCCCCCTTGTTGTTCAACGGGGCGCGCCAACGGCGCGGGAATCAAGGTGGAATGGACAATGGATCATCTGTGCCGAAGGCACAGGTGATCAATTCCAGCTCAAGACCACCTTGCCAGCCTTGCCCTGTTCCATCAGGTCGAAGCCCTTCTGGAAATCATCGATCGGCAGCTGGTGGGTCATCACCTTCCCCAGCGGGAAGCCGGACAGCACCAGCTGGGTCATCTTGTACCAGGTCTCGTACATCTTGCGGCCGTAGATGCCCTGCACGGTCAGGCCCTTGAAGATGATCTTGTCCCAGTCGCAGCCGGCACCCTTGGGCATGATGCCGAGCATGGCGATCTTGCCGCCGTGGTACATGCAGTCGAGCATGTCGTTGAACGCGCGCGGGTTGCCGCTCATTTCCAGGCCCACGTCGAAGCCCTCCATGTGCAGCTCCTTCATCACGTCCTTGAGCGAGGTGTTGGAGACGTTCACCACGCGGGTGGCGCCCATGTCGGCGGCCAGCTTCAGGCGGAAATCATTGACGTCGGTGACCACCACGTTCCGCGCACCGATGTGCTTGCAGATGCCGGCGGCGATGATGCCGATCGGGCCGGCACCGGTGATCAGCACGTCCTCGCCGATCACGTTGAACTCCAGCGCGCAGTGCGCGGCGTTGCCGTACGGATCGAAGAACGCAGCCAGCTCGGAGGGGATCTGATCCGGGATCGGCCACAGGTTGCTGGCCGGCATCACCATGTATTCGGCGAAGGCGCCGTTGACGTTGACGCCGATGCCCACGGTGTTCGGGCACAGGTGCTGGCGGCCGCCGCGGCAATTGCGGCAATGGCCGCAGACGATATGGCCTTCGGCCGAGACGCGCTGGCCGATCTCATAGCCGGTCACGCCCGGGCCGATCTCGGCGATGCGGCCGACGAACTCGTGGCCGATGGTCAGGCCCGGCTTGATCGTACGCTGGCTCCACTCGTCCCACAGGTAGATGTGCAGGTCGGTACCGCAGATGGCGGTTTTTTCCAGCTTGATCAGGACCTGGTTCGGGCCGGGGGTGGGGACCGGAACGTCTTCCAGCCAGATGCCCTTGGCGGCTTCGCGTTTGACCAGGGCCTTCATTGTTTGCTGCGCCATCGGGGTGGAACTCGTCTGGGGGAAAACGCGGATTATAGAGGGCTGCGCGGAATTCCCATGTTGCGCTGCGGGTGCGTTGGCGGAGCGAAAGGCGGGGGTGCATGGGCGTTTCGAACGGCGCCGCTGCGCTCGCCGGGCCATGCCCGGCGGACGGCGGCCTGGCCTGGCCCATGACTTCCGGGGATCGGGCCGTGGCAGGGGCTGGGCTACACTCGGCGGTTCTTTCACCAGGGGCTGCTCAATGCGCTCGAACCTGCTTGCCTTCTCCGTCGTCGCCAGCCTTGGGCTGGTCCAGGTCGCCCATGCCGCTGAAGGCATGTGGGTGCCGCAGCAGCTGCCGGAAATCGCCGGCCCGCTCAAGCAGGCGGGCCTGAAGCTGTCCGCGGAGCAGATCTCCAACCTGACCGGCGACCCGATGGGCGCGGTGGTGGCGCTGGGCGGCTGCACCGCCAGCTTCGTCTCCCCGCAGGGCCTGGTGGTCACCAACCATCACTGTGCCTACGGTGCGATCCAGCTGAATTCGACGGCTGAAAAGAACCTGATCAAGGACGGCTTCAACGCGCCGACCCTGAAGGACGAGTTGAGCGCCGGCCCGAACGCCCGCGTGTTCGTGCTGGACCAGATCACCGACGTCACCGACCAGGCCAAGGCCGCGATCGCCGCCGCCGGCAAGAACCCGCTGGCCCGTACCCGCGCGCTGGACGCCTTCGACAAGGCCCAGACCGCCGCCTGTGAAGCCGATGCCGGCTTCCGCTGCCGCCTGTACAGCTTCTCCGGCGGCAACACCTACCGCCTGTTCCGCAACATGGAAATCAAGGACGTGCGCCTGGTCTACGCGCCTCCGGGCAGCGTCGGCAAGTTCGGCGGCGACATCGACAACTGGATGTGGCCGCGCCACACCGGTGATTTCTCGTTCTACCGCGCCTACGTGGGCAAGGACGGCAAGCCGGCCGCCTTCTCGGCCGACAACGTGCCTTACCAGCCCAAGCACTTCCTGAAGTTCGCCGACCAGCCGCTGGGCGCCGACGACTTCGTGATGGTGGCCGGTTACCCGGGCCGCACCAACCGCTACGCGCTGGCCGGCGAGTTCAATGAAACCGCCAGCTGGACCTACCCGACCATCGCGCGCCACTACAACGCGGTGCTGAAGATGATCGACGAGGCCGGCAAGGCCGACCCGGACGTCAAGGTGAAGTACGCGGCGACCGCGGCCAGCATGAACAACGTGGCCAAGAACTACGCCGGCCAGCTGGAAGGCTTCAAGCGCATCGACGCGGCCGGCCAGAAGCAGGCCGAAGAAGCCGCCGTGCTGGCCTGGCTGAAGAAGCGTGGCGCCGCCGGCAAACCGGCCCTGGCTGCGCATGCGCAGCTGATCCAGCACCTGGACACCAGCAAGGCCACGCGTGAGCGCGACCTGTTCGTCAGCCAGTTCAACAGTACGTCCGCAGTGGGCTCGGCAATCACCCTGTACCGCCTCTCGATCGAGCGCAGCAAGGCCGATGCCGAGCGTGAGGTCGGCTATCAGGAGCGCGATCTGCCCTCCATCGAAGGCGGCCTGAAGCAGATGGACCGCCGTTACGTGCCGCGCATGGACCAGCAGCTGCAGACCTACTGGCTGAGCCAGTACGTGGCCCTGCCGGCCGCGCAGCGCACCAACGAGGTGCTCAACCAGTGGCTGGCAGGCAGCGATGCGGCGGCCGTGCAGGGTCTGGTCGGCAAGCTCTCGGCCACCAAGCTGGGCAGCCTGGATGAGCGCCTGACGTGGTTCAAGGCCGACCGCGCCGCCTTCGAGGCCAGCACCGATCCGGCGATCCAGTACGCGGTGGCGGTGATGCCGGCGCTGCTGAAGCAGGAAGAGCAGAAGAAGACCCGCGAAGGCGAGTCGCTGGTGTCGCGCCCGCTGTATCTGCAGGCCGTGGCCGACTACAAGAAGAGCAAGGGCGAGTTCGTCTATCCGGACGCCAACCTGTCGCTGCGCATCACCTTTGGCAACGTCATGGGCTACGGCAAGGACGGCGTGAACTACACCCCGTTCACCACCCTGGAAGGCGTGGCCGCGAAGGAAACCGGCGAAGACCCGTTCGATTCGCCCAAGGCGCTGCTGGAGGCGGTCAAGGCCAAGCGTTACGGCGGCCTGGAAGACAAGCGCATCGGCTCGGTGCCGGTGAACTTCCTGTCCAACCTGGACATCACCGGCGGCAATTCCGGTTCGCCGGTGCTGGATGCCAACGGCAAGCTGGTCGGCCTGGCGTTCGATGGCAACTGGGAGTCGGTGAGCTCGAACTGGGTGTTCGATCCGGTGATGACCCGCATGATCGCGGTCGACAGCCGTTACATGCAGTGGATCATGCAGGAAGTGGCGCCGGCGCCGCAGCTGCTGAAAGAACTGAACCTCAGCAAGTAAGCCGACCCGTCGGTTTCCAGAACCCCGCAGCGACATCTGCGGGGTTTTTTCATGTGCGAATGACAGTCAAACGCGTGGCGTCTTGCTTTCCCCTGCGGGAGCGCGCCAGGCAGGGCTGGGCGAGACACGGCGCGTCCTGCCAGAGGCTGCCCGGCCTCAGCCTGCGCGGGCCAGTCAGGCGCCGGGCTGTACGAGCCATCCTTCCGTAAGTCAGCAAGTCAGCAAGCACGCAAACAACGAAGCGCAAAGCGCCACACAGCTTCACCGCCGCGACCGGGTATGATCCCTGTTCGGCGTGGTTTCACAGGATGTGAACGAAGCGCCGGAACCTCCTCCCCCAAGGACCCCTTGTCCGCATGCGCATCCTGCTTGCCCGTCACGGCGAAACGCCGTGGAATGCCGAAGGCCGCTACCAAGGCCAGATCGATATCCCGTTGTCGCCGATCGGCGAAGCCCAGGCCAAGGCACTGGGGGAACGTCTGAAGTCCGTCGACATCACCCGCGCCGTTGCCTCACCGCTCTCGCGCGCCCAGCTCACCGCCCAGCTCGCACTCGGTGCCGAACGCGCTCCGATGCTGCAGACCGAGCCGGACCTGCAGGAAATCGCCCACGGCGAATGGGAAGGCCTGCTGGCCAGCGAAATCCACGACAAGGATCCCTCCCGCCTGCGCGCCTGGCGCGAAGAACCGGACACCGTGCTGATGCCCGGCGGCGAATCGCTGCGCCTGGTGCTCGAGCGCAGCTGGCGTGGCCTGGCCCGTGCCGCTGAAGGCCTGGGCGAGCACGACACCCTGCTGGTGGTCGCCCATGACGCCGTCAACCGCGTGATCCTGTGCCGCATCCTCGGCCTGCCGATCTCGCGCCTGTGGGCCTTCCGCCAGGCACCGACCACCCTCAACCTGCTCGAAGGCCCCGACCTCGATCAGCTGGAAGTGGTCCGCCTCAACGACTGTGCGCACCACACCCCGTTCTTCGGCGAAGCCAAGCACCGCGCGCTGTAACGCACTGCGTCCCATCCTGCCGTCCGCCCCAACGATTCCGATCCAACGACCATGACCACCACCGCCCGCCCGCAGACCCTCTCCGATTGGCTCAGCTACATCGAGCAGCAGCACCCGGCCACCATCGACATGGGGCTGGACCGGGTGCGTACCGTGGCGCAGGCGATGGGGCTGGGCGCGCCGGCCGAGCGCAGCATCGTGGTCGGTGGCACCAACGGCAAAGGCTCCACCGTGGCCTTCATCGAGGCCATCGCACGTGCCGCCGGCTGGAAGGTCGGTGCGTACACCTCGCCGCACCTGCTGCGCTACAACGAGCGCGTGCGCATCGATGGCCAGGACGCCACCGATGACGCTCTGATGGCGGCCTTCAACGCCATTGAGGACGCGCGTGGCGATACCACGCTGACCTACTTCGAGTACGGCACGTTGGCCGCCCTGCAGCTGTTCGCGCAGGCGGGCCTGGATCTGGCCGTGCTTGAAGTCGGCCTTGGCGGGCGTCTGGATGCGGTCAACATCGTCGATGGCGACGTGGCGGTGATCACCACCGTCGATATCGACCACAGCGACTGGCTGGGCGAGGACCGTGAAGCGATCGGGACCGAGAAGGCCGGCATCATCCGAGGCTGGAAGCCGGTGATCCTCGGTGAAATCGATCCGCCCTCGAGTGTGCTCGCGCGTGCCTATCTGGTGGGTGCCAACGCCATCCGTGGCGGCAGCGATTTCTTCGCCGATGCCATCGATGGCGAGCGCTGGCGCTGGCGCGATGTCGGCTTCCGTATCGAACTGCCGCATCCGACGCTGCGCGGGCCCATCCAGCGGGCCAATGCCGCGACGGCGATCGCCGCGCTGCGTGCGCTGGATCGTCCGCTGCCGCGCACCGCCTTCATCGAAGGCGTCGCCGCCGCGCGTATCCGTGGCCGTCTGCAGGCCTTCGATCGTGACGGCGTGGAGGTGCTGGTCGATGTCGGCCACAACCCGCAGGCTGCACGCGAACTGGCCACCGCATTGAAGGCCAGTCGCGTCACCGGCGACACCATCGCGGTGTTTGCCGCCCTGCAGGACAAGGATGCCGCCGGGGTGGTCGAGGCCTTGGCCGATCAGGTCCAGCAGTGGCATCTGGCCGGGCTGGAGGGGGCACGTTCGCAGAGCGCCGAGGAACTGCGGGACCGCCTGGCCGGCACGGCTGCGGCCGGTGCTACGCCGCACGCCACCGTCGTGGACGCCCTGCAGCATGCCGTGACGCAGGCCAAGGCCGGCGATCGCGTGCTGGTGTTCGGTTCCTTCCACACCGCCGCGCAGGCGCTGCAGACCCTCGATCCCGGCGCCTGAGGCTGCTTTGCAGCGCCGTTCAGCCGCATCAGCCGCCGCACACGCGCGCACCCGTATAATCGCCGTGGCATTCCGCCGCGCCGCCTGCCTGCCTTCACGTGGATACTCCTCTGAAACAGCGACTGATTGGTGCCATCGTCCTGGTGGCGTTGGCCGTGATTTTCCTGCCCATGCTGGTCAAGGGTCCCGCTCCTGACAGTGGTGTCGCCAACGTGCCGATCAGTGCACCGGCCGCGCCGTCGGATGGCCAGTTCGAAACCCGCGAGCTGCCGCTGGTCGCACCCACCGGTGGCGCCACCGGCCTGCAGAGCGGGGCATCCACCACCCAGCCGCTGGCCGACAGCGCTGCGGTCGCCCCCGCTCCGGCGCCGGCGGACACCTCGCCGGCCGTGGCCGCCGGCAACTACGCGGTGAGCTTTGGCGCCTACGCCACCGAAGCCGATGCCGACCGCGTCATCGCCTCGCTGAAGAGCGCCCAGCTGGCCGGCTTCCGCGAGCCGGCCACGATCAATGGCCGCCAGGCCTGGCGCGTGCGCGTGGGCCCCTACGCCGATCGCGCGCTGGCTGAAGCCGGCCGCCTGCAGGCGGTGAAGGTGCGCAATGACGTCAAGGCCGAGGTCATCACCCTGGATGCCCGCGCCGATACCGCGGTTGCCGCCACGCCGGCCGCCACCACACCGGCCCCGGCGGCGGCTCCGCCTGCCTCCAGCGTTGCCGCCGCGCCGGCGGGCACTACCGTGAAAACCGAATCCCTGCCGGCCGAGCCGGTCGCGGCCGCCAAGCCGGAACCGAAGCCGGCCGCGCCCAAGCCCGAGCCCAAGCCGGCCCCGGCGCCGAAGCCCGAGACTGCCGTCGCGGCACCGGCGGCACCGGCTGCCCCGGCCGCCAGCAGCGTTGGTTTCGCCGTGCAGCTCGGTGCCTTCGGCCAGGCGGCCGAGGCCAATGCGCTGCGCGACAAAGTCCGCGCCGCCGGCTTCAGCGCCTTCGTTGAGCAGGTCCGGACCGACAAGGGCACCCTCAGCCGGGTCCGCGTCGGGCCGGTCGCCAACCGCGCCGATGCCGAGAACCTCAAGGCCCAGGTGGCCGCCAAGGTCGGCGTGGCCGGCATGGTCCGCCCGCACCCCTGATGCCTGTTCTGCGCCGCCCCGCACCCGCTGGACGGCGCCAACCGCGCGGCCTGCCGGCATGATCGACATCGTCCTGCTGGTCCTGATCGGGGCCTCCGTCCTGCTTGGCCTGATGCGCGGCTTTGTCGGCATCGTGGTCAGCACGCTGTCCTGGCTGCTGGCCGGCTGGGCCGCGTTCCTGTTCGGCAATGACGCGGCCCACTGGTGGGCGGCGCCGCTGGAACCGGGCACCGGCCATTACGTTGCCGGCTACCTGGGGGTGTTCCTGATCGTCATGATCGCCGTTGGCCTGATCGGCATGCTGATCAAGGCGGCCGTGAAGGTCACCTGCCTGACCGGCGCCGACCGCCTGCTGGGCGGGGCACTGGGTCTGGTCCGCGGCGCCTTCCTGGGCTGCGTGCTGCTGATGCTGGCCGCCTTCACGCCGCTGCCGCAGGAGCCGGCCTGGCAGACCTCGCAGGTGCGGCCGCTGCTGCAGCCTGGCGTGCGCTGGATGCAGGCGCAGCTGCCCGAGATGGCGCTGCCGGAGGTGAATCTGCCGCAACTGCCGACGATGGATTTGGGCAAGCCGCTCGCGACAGGCGATAATGGCGTCCTTGGCGAAGTAGTGGCAGGGCGCGGATGGCCGCGTCCCGTTGACGAGGGGAGGGAAACGGCACCTGCCGACGCTGCGGCGCGCGGGCCGGCTTCCACACTGCCAGTCAATATCGAGCCGGCGCACCCGCGTCCGGACGACACCGCTCCGGCACGGAACGGTACCCCCGGCCAGGCACGGCCACCTTCACTGTAGATGGGCGCAGCCCAGCGGAGAATTCGCACCATGTGTGGCATCGTCGGAATCGTCGGCAACCAGAACGTCGCCGGGCAGTTGTATGACGGCCTGACCGTCCTCCAGCATCGTGGCCAGGACGCGGCCGGCATCGCCACCGCCGACGGCACCCGCCTGCGCGTGCAGAAGGCCAATGGCCTGGTCCGCGATGTGTTCGATGCCAAGCGGATGTCCACGCTGGAAGGCCGCGTCGGCATCGCGCACGTGCGCTATCCCACCGCCGGTTCGGAAGGCATGGACGAGGCGCAGCCGTTCTACGTGAACTCGCCGTACGGCATCGCGCTGGCCCACAACGGCAACCTGATCAATACCGAAGCCCTGCGCCAGCAGGTGTTCGAGCAGGACCGCCGCAACGTCAACACCGATTCGGACAGCGAAGTGCTGTTGAACGTGTTCGCCTTCGAACTGGATGCGCAGCGCCAGCTGACCCCGGAAGCGGCGATCCGCGCCGTGGCCGCCGTGCACCGCCGCGTCAAGGGTGGCTATGCGGTGATCAGCGTGGTGCTGGGCCTGGGCCTGGTGGCCTTCCGCGATCCGCACGGCATCCGCCCGCTGGTGCTGGGCAAGCGCGCGCACGCCGAAGGCGACGAATACATCGTGGCCTCCGAATCGGCCGCACTGGACGTGCTCGGCTTCCAGCGCGTGCGTGATGTGCGCCCGGGCGAAGCCCTGGTGATCACCGCGCGTGGTGAGCTGTTCTCCGAAGTCTGCGCCGAGCCGGTCGAGCACAGCCCGTGCATCTTCGAGTACGTGTACTTCGCCCGCCCGGATTCGATGATCGACAACGTGTCGGTGCACAAGGCGCGCATGCGCATGGGCATCAAGCTGGGCGAGAAGATCCTGCGCCTGCGCCCGGATCACGACATCGACACCATCATCCCGATCCCGGATACCTCGCGCGATGCCGCGCTGGAGATTTCCAACACGCTCGGGGTGAAGTACCGCGAAGGCTTCATCAAGAACCGCTACATCGGCCGCACCTTCATCATGCCGGGCCAGGGTGAGCGGGTGAAATCGGTGCGCCGCAAGCTCAACCCGATCCACCTGGAGTTCCGCAACCGCGTGGTGCTGCTGGTCGATGATTCGATCGTGCGCGGCACCACCAGCCAGCAGATCGTGCAGATGGCGCGTGACGCCGGCGCCCGCAAGGTCTACCTGGCCAGTGCCGCGCCGCCGGTGCGCTACCCGAACATCTACGGCATCGACATGCCGGCCGCCGAAGAACTGGTCGCGCACAACCGCAGCATCGAAGAAATCGAGAAGCACCTGGGCTGCGACTGGCTGATCTACCAGGACATCGAGGACATGGAAGCGGCGGTGAGCGAAGGCAATCCGGAGCTGACGTCGTTCGATTCCTCGTGCTTCAACGGCGTCTACCCGACCGGCATCGAGCCGGGGTATTTCGAGCGCATCCAGCAGCTGCGTTCGGACGATGCCAAGCACAAGCGTCGCGCCTGAGGGCAGGGCATGAGTGACGTGTTGGACAGCGCGGCCGGCGATCTGCTGCAGGCCGCGCAGCAGTGCCTGGGCGAGCCGGATCCGCTGCGCAAGGTCGCGCTGACCCAGCACTACGCGGTGCAGTTCCGCGCCGGTCGCCTGAAGGCACCGGCCGATGCGCCGGCGCCGGAGCCGATCCGGATGCCGGGCCGCCCGGCCAGGCCGACCCTGGTCCACCCGCGCGATCTGCCGCGGCGTGGCCTGGGCAGCGTGGAGGGGCGCGCCGCGTTCGTGCACGCCATCGCGCATATCGAACTCAATGCGATCGATCTGGCCTGGGATGCGGTGTACCGCTTCCGCGGCCTGCCGAGCTCCTTCCATGCCGACTGGGTCAGCGTGGCTGATGACGAATCGCGCCACTTCATGCTGCTGCACGATCGGCTGCAGGCCAACGGCTATGCCTACGGCGATTTCGACGCGCATAACGGGCTGTGGGAAATGTGCGAGAAAACCGCGCATGACGGGCTCGCGCGCATGGCACTGGTGCCGCGTGTTCTCGAAGCGCGCGGGCTGGATGTCACGCCGGGCATGATCGTGAAGCTGCGTGCCGGTGGCGACCATGCCACCGCCGATGTGCTGGAGATCATCCTGCGCGAAGAGGTCGCGCATGTGGCCGCGGGTTCGCGGTGGTACCGCTGGTACTGCACGCGCGAGAACGTCGAGCCGCGCCCGCGGTTCATGGCACTGCTGCGCGAGTACGCCGGCGGCTTCCTCTATGGCCCGTTCAACCTGGAAGCCAGGCTGCTTGCCGGATTCGACGAAGAAGAACTGGCCGAGCTGATCGAACAGACCGAACTGCGCGGTCAGGTGTTGGCCAGCACCACGCGCTGACCGTTTTCGGTCGGCCGGTTGACATAGAACAGGCCCGGCCCCGGCCGGTACGGCAGTTCCCGCGTGCCTTCATCGGCGGCATAGAGCAGCGCAGTGTCACCCAGTGCATCGAAGTTCCAGTGCGCGGACTGCATCAGGTAATGCTGGCCAAGCGTGCGCTCCTGCGCGGCATCGAGCGGATGGCCGGCCAGCAACCGGGCCGCGATGGGCTGCAGTTCAGCGGGCAACGCCAATGCCGGCAGCTGGTCAGGCGAGGTTGTCCAGGCCACGCCCGCCGCTGCGGCATGCTGGTGCAGCAACCGCAAGGCGATGAACTGGTAACGCGCGTCGATCTCGCGGCGCAGCACCACCGCCGCGTAGGCACGCAGGGTAAATTGCGGCAGGACGCTGCGGCTGCCGGCGACACGCTGCTGTTGCCAGTGGTGCCAGACGTCCACCCAGATCGCGTCATCTCCCAGCCCCAGTGCGCGCTGCCAGCGCCGACACGTCGCCTGTGCGGCGCGGTAGACAGTGCTCGCGCGCAGCAGCGCCAGCGGCGGTACATCGCCTGCCGCCAGTCCGGTGCCACGCAGCAGCTGTCCCTGTGGGCGGCTCAGCAGCTTGGGTCCTTCGATGCGCTGGTCGTAGCCGCCGCCGATGTTGGCGTGCACGCCTGGCAACGCGATCTCTTCATGTTCGGGCGCCACGCTGGTCAGCGCGAAATGTTCGCGGTGCTCATCGCGCGCGACCAGCTGCACCACCTTGTCCGCACAGCCGGCGGGCAGTGCGACCGCCGGCATCTCACCGGGGTGCTGGCGGCCGATCGCCACCACCGTATCGAGCAGCCCGACGAAGCGCACCGGCCGCACCGCGGCTGGAAATCCCGGCGCCAATGACCAGCCCGAGCGCACCAGTTGCTCGCGCAGCCACGCGGCGGCACCGGGTGTGTTGAGCACGTTCACCGCGTCGCGCGCGCTGGCCGCGCCACGCGAATAGCCAAACAGATCCACCCGCGCGCTGCCGAGTACGCGGCCAGGGTGTGCGCGGGCGAGCTGGCGCAGCGCGTCGGGTAGCAGCTGCTCCAGGGCCCGGCGTCGCTTTGCGCGGACACCGGTGCGGCCGATGCCGAACGCCAGCCCCAGCAGGTCGTCCTCTTCACCGGTGCGCGTGCCCACACCCTCGATATAGATCGACAACGCGAGCATGCTACCTGCGGGCGGCATCTGCCGATGGTCCGGATACAGCGCATGCAGCCGCGCAATGTTGGTCAGGCCGTTGCTGTAGCTGCTGGTCAAGCGGCTCTGGTACGGGGAGGCATCATCGGCGACCACGGCGGGTGGGCGCGGTGTTGGCGTCGTGGCGCCTGCCGGGCGTGAGGCGCGCTGCAGATTGTCAGCGTTGTTGCGGGTGCCATCGAAGAACAGACCGATGTGCAGCGTACTGTCGAGGCGGGTGCGATCGGGTGGGCTCATATCCAGCGCCTGGTTCGGGTCTGCATGCATATCCGCCTGTGTCCGGCCATGATCGACCCGCGGGGTTGAGCAGCAATGGGGACGCACGGTAGGACGATAATTCAATACGCGGCGATGATCGAGATGTCGCTATCGGCATTTTGTTTTGATACCAAGGCCGATATAACGCAAGGTTTACGGGGCCGTGTCGAGCGGTGCCTATTCTGCAGGCCGTTTCCGCACAACGGGCCTTCCCATGATGCTTCGCCCACCGGCCCTGAACCGGCGTCGTTTTCTCGGTCTGGCGGCGCTGGGAAGCACCGCGCTCAGCCTCCCCCGGCACGCTCTGGCACAGCATCTGGACGGAGCGCTCACCGCCACGTTCGATGCGGACTGGTGGTGGGGCGCTTTCCGCGCCCTGACCCTCAAAGCCCTGGCGGCGGTCCGGTTGCAGCGCGTGTGGCCAGCCGGGCTGCAGCCGGCGCTCCGGGATGTTGGGCCAGCCTGAACCAAGATGCGGTCGATCACAGTTCGGAAGTTTCGTCCTCAATTTCTATTGAATTCACGCGGTCATGTCGCGCCAGATGGGCATGCCGGCCCTACCGGCTGACCGCAGCACCGACTCCGCTCCCGTTTTTCACTCAAAGAGAGGCGACATGATGTCCAGTTCGATGAGCAAGGCCGCAGGTGTGATCGCGTTGTGTCTGTTGGGGGCCGGTGGCGCTGCCGCGGCGCCGTTGTTCGAGCCGGTCACTGTGTTGAGCCGGGCCGGCAACGCTCATCAACCGGCCCTGCAGGCCCTGATGGGCTCGCCGTCGACCAGCGCGGTGCAGGAGGTACGGGTGGATGCGAGGGCGGTCGCGCCGGCACAGAAACACCTGGAGTTCGAACTGCTGGGACAGCCGGTGCAGGCCCTGCAGAGCAAGGTCGAGACGCTCGCCGACGGCGGCAGCATCTGGTACGGCCAGATCGGCACGCGTGCCGGCGCTCGCCTGATCAAGGCCGGCGCGCCGGACCCGATGAACGCGGTGATCCTGGTGCGTTCGGGCGACACGATCACTGGCTCGATCCGGAAGGACGGCCAGCTGTACCGGCTGCGTCCGCTGAGCGATGGTCGCCATGTGCTGGTGGAAGTGGATGAGGCGCGCATGCCGGCCGATCATCCCGCCGAGTACAACACCCTGCCCACCGTGGCGATGCCGGCCAATGACCGGCTCGGGATCGCGGCCGCCTCGTCGGGTACGCCGGCCACCATCCGCGTGCTGGTGGTAGCCACCAATGGTGCGGTGGCGGCCTATGGCGGCAACATGCAATCGCTGGTGCAGCTGGCGGTGGCCGAATCCAACCAGGGCTACAGCAACAGCAATGTCGGCATCACCCTGGAGCTGGCCGGGTACGAGACCACCAGCTACGCCGAGTCGAGCAGTTTTTCCACGGATCTGTCGCGCTTCCGCAACACCAGCGATGGGGTGATGGACAGCATCCATACCAGCCGCAACACCACCCGGGCCGATGTAGCGGTGCTGGTGATCAACAACGCCAGTTCCTGTGGCTTGGCCTCGGGGATCGGCTCCACGGCGGCGACGGCGTTTGCAGCGGTGCATTGGGACTGCGCGGCCGGGTACTACTCCTTCGCGCACGAAATCGGCCACCTGCAGAGCGCACGGCACGACATCGCCACCGACGGGAGCGCTTCGCCGTATGCCTACGGCCATGGCTACCGTTACGAGCCGGCGAGCGGCACCGGCTGGCGCACGATCATGGCCTACAACTGCACACGCAGCTGCCCGCGGTTGAACTACTGGTCCAACCCGAACGTCAGCTACAACGGGATCCCGATGGGCATCGCCAGCAGTGCCGACAACCAGCGCGTGCTGGTCAACACCAAGGCGGCTGTGGCCGCATTCCGCTGATCTGGATTTCCCGCGGCGGCCACTGGGCCGTCGCGGGGGCGGTTCAGTTCGCCAGGGCGTCCAGCGTCCAGCCTTCGGGCGTGACGCGCAGCACCGAACCCTGTTCGTACCAGTCACCCAGCACGATGCGGGTGCAGTCTCGCCCGCCGGCCTGCAGCGCGTGGATGGCGGGGCGGTGGGTATGGCCATGGATCATCGTGTCCACGCCATAGCGGCCGAACGTGGCGTCGACCTCTGTCGGCGCGACATCGGTGACGGTTTCGAACTGGGCGCGATCGCCCTGTTTCATTTCCGACTGACGCGCTTGGCTCGCATCGCGCGCCTTCTGCGCGAACGCGATGCGTGCGGCCAGCGGCTGCGACAGGAACTGCGCCTGGAAGACCGGGTCGCGGGTCTGCGTGCGGAACTGCTGGTAGGCGACATCATCCGTGCACAGCAGATCGCCGTGCTGCAGAAGTACCGGACGGCCATACAGGTCGATGACGCTCGGGTCGGGGAGAATCGTGAACCCTGCGCGGCGCGCGTAGTCCTCGCCGACCAGGAAATCGCGGTTGCCGCGGATGAAGTACACCGGCACCCCGGCATCGGCCACGGCATGCAGCGCGATCGCCACCGCATCGGCGGCCGGGGAGGGCGTGTCATCGCCGATCCAGGCTTCGAACAGGTCGCCCAGGATGTACAGCGCCTCGGCCTGCATCGCTTCATCGCGCAGGAAGGCCAGGAACAGGTCGGTGATGGCTGGACGACTCGGGTCCAGGTGCAGATCGGAGATGAACAGCGTGGTCATGGACCCATTGTAAAACGCAGGTGCGCGATGCGCGCGTGCCTGTTGCTCACACCGGCAACGGCAGCCATTGCAGGCTGGCGGCAGCGAGCAGTGCGGCGATGCCGGTCGCGGCCAGCACATCGCTCGGGTAGTGCAGACCCAGCACCACCCGCGACAGCCCGATCAGCACGGTGAAGGGCACCAGCAGCGGGGCCAGCCACGGGTAGTAGGCCAGTGCCACGATCGTGAAGGACACCGCGTGCAGGGTGTGCCCGGACGGGAAACTGAACTCGTCCAGCGGCGCCACCCAGGCACGGATGCGCAGGTCGGCGGCAAATGGCCGCGGGCGGCGCGTCCAGCGCTTGAGGCCCTTGTACAGCAGCAGTGCCATCAAGCCGGTGGCAGCCATGTGCAACGAAGCACGCAGGCCATCGAAGCCGTCCAGCAGCACCAGCGCGCCCATCAGCGCGTACCAGAACGCGCCATCGCCCAAGCGGCTGATCACCGCGAAGGCATGGCGGATCCGGCGGTGCCGGCAGTAGTGGTTGGCGCGGCGGCACCAACGGGTTTCGCGCCCGCGCAGGGCATCAAGCGGCGTGGTCGGCATGCGGCCTCCGGGCCTGGGCCAGTTCGGCCAGCAGCGCATCGAACTCGGCCACCACGTGCTGCGGATGCAGCCGCTTCATCGCAACGGCGGCCGTGCGGCCGAGCCGGTGGCGCAGGGCGTCGTCGCCGGCCAACTGCACGGCGGCGGTCACAAACTCGCTGTCGTCATTCACGGCAATGCCGTTTTCATCGGTGCGCAGGTACTCGCGGGCAGCGCCGTAATCGAAGGCGACCGTGGCCAGACCGCTGGCCATCGCTTCAAGGGTCACGTTGCCGAAGGTCTCGCTGCGGCTGGGGAAGAGGAACAGATCGCCGCTGGCGAAGTGCCGCGCCAGCGCATCGCCGCGCTGCACGCCGCAGAAGATGAAGTCCGGGTTGTCATGCGACAGCTTGGCGCGTGACGGTCCATCACCGACAAACACGAACCGCGCCTTCGGTCGCACCTGCTGCAGGCGGCGGAATGCTTTGACCGCCAGACCGAGGTTTTTTTCCGGTGCGATGCGGCCGACATAGATCGCCGCGAAGCCGTTGCCATCGATGCCCCATTCCTCGCGCAGTGCCGGATCGCGCCGCTCGGGCTCGAACTGGCTGCTGTCCACCGCGCGCGCCAGCAGACGCACCCGATCAAAGCCCTGTTCGCCGAGGAAGTGCTGCAGCTCCTGGGTCGGCACCAGCGTCGCATCGGCCTGGTTGTGGAAGCGCCGCATCCAGCGCAGGGCGGCCGCCTGCAGCCAGGCCACGCCGTAGTCGGGCAGGTACTCATCGAAGCGGGTATGGAAGCCGGTCGCGACCGGGATCCCGAGGCGCCGCGCGGTGCGCAGTGCCGACCAGCCCAGCGGGCCTTCGGTGGCGATGTAGATCGCGTCCGGCCGCTGGTGTTGCCACTGGCGGGCCAGGCGGGTGGGGGCGGGCAGGCCGAAGCGCAGGCCGGGATAGCGTGGCAGGCCGGCACCGGTGACCAGCACGGTGCTGTCCACCGCCTCGCTGTCGGACGGTTGCCGCGGCCGGACCAGATCGACCTGATGGCCCGCGGCACGCAAACCCAGTTCCAGGCCCTGCACGGTCAAGGCAACGCCGTTGACTTCAGGGGGGTAGGTTTCGGTGACGATGGCATAGCGCATGGCGGGCCTCCGGTATGCCACGCATGCTGGGGCCGGGCGATGTAGCCGACATGACCGCTGTATGACGCTTGGATGACGCACGCGCCGCCACAAAAAGCCACGGCCCCGAAGGGCCGTGGCAGTGACCTGGTGCTATCCGGCGGCGATCAGAAACGCTGCTGGTACTTCATGTACATGAAACGGCCGATGTCGTAGCCGCCGTAATAGGAGAACGCCGAGTTCGGCTGGCTGTACATGATGGGGCCATACTTCTGGAACACGTTGTTGGCGCCGACCGAGACAGTGGCATCCCAGGGCAGGTTGTAACGGAACTGCACGTCGTGGAAGGTGACAGAGCCGCGCCGGTTGTAGTCGCGCGAGCCGGCAAACCAGGGCGCCTGCATGCCCGGGTCGGAGCACTCGTCCGGCCGGGTCTTGACGTTGATGCAGCGTTCCTTCACCCCGGAGTAGTAGCGCGCGGTCCAGCTCACCCCGAAGTCCCCAACGTCCCAGCCCAGGGTCAGGTTGGAGCGCACGCGGAAGCCGCTGCCGATGCCGTTGCTAGGGGTCGGCACGACGTCGGTGTCGTTGGTCGAACGTGACAGGTACGAGCTGACGTAGGTGGTCGACCATCCCGTGCTCAGCTTGCCGTAAGCGGTATCCAGATGGTGGCTGAGCTCCAGGTCGTAGCCTTCGGTTTCCACGAAGCCGGAGTTGCGCTTGCCATACTTCAACTGGTCGACGATGCCGGTGACCGGATCGCGGGTGAAGCCGCTGCAGCGAGACGCGATGCCCTGCTCATAGCAGTCGCGCAGCATGTCGTTGGGGTGGTCGTTGACGATGGTGTTGTCGATGCGGATCTTCCACCAGTCCAGTGCCACGTTGAGGTTGGGCACGAAGGTCGGGCTCCAGACCAGGCCCAGCGTGCGGCTGGTCGAGGTTTCCGGCTGCAGGTCCGGATTGGAGCCATTGGTGAACGGCACCGGGGTCTGGTCGCTGCTGCTGGTGATCGGCACGCCGCCCTGGCGCAGCTGACGGTAGCTGTCCGCATTGGCGATGTCAGCGGCACAGCGCGCGCGGACCTCGGCACTGCTGGCCGAGGCGCCGTAGACGGTATCGCAGGGGTCGCGGTAGCCGGTGGTGAAGGTCTCCGAGCCACCGCCGTACAGATCGGAGATGGTGGGTGCACGGAAGCCTTGCGCCCACGTGCCACGCACCAGCAGCTGCTCGATCGGCTTCCACTTGAAGCCGAATTTGCTGTTGAGGGTGGTGCCGAAGGTGCTGTAGTCCGAGTGACGGGTGGCGGCGTTCAGGCTCAGCTCGCGCGCACCCGGCAGGTCGGCCAGGATCGGCACGCTCAGCTCCAGGTAGGCCTCGTTGACCTTGTAGTCGCCGCCGGTCGGGCCGGCGGCCAGATTGGTGGTGGCGCCGCTCTGGGCCAGCGGATCGGGAATGAACTCACCGGCCTCCTTGCGGGTTTCCACGCCGAAGGCGAAGCCAAGACCGCCGGCTGGCAGCGTCATGACCGTACCGGCGATGCTGGCGAACGCGTTGCGGGTGGTGGTCTTGCCGCGGGAGACTTCCGGCGGGAACAGATAGTCGATCAGCGCCTGGTTGCCGGTCAGGCCATTGGGGTCATTGCTGCCGTAAGGCACCAGTGGATTCCAGGGCATGCAGCCGGCAATCGGCGCGCCAGGAACGCCGCATTCCACCTTGCCGGTAACCTCGTTGTAGTACGACGGGCCGACCGCGTTCTTGACGCGTTCCTTGTTGAGGTTGCCGGTGGCGCGCTGCAGCAGTTCGCTGCGGTTGTACTGGTAGCCCACTTCCCAATCGAAGTAGCGCTCGCCCACCTCGAAGCTGCCTTCCAGTGCCGCCACCGCACGCCAGGTGGTCAGCTCGCTGGTGCTGACCCGCGGGACCTCCCAGGTGCGGCGATTCCAGGCGATGTCGGTGGGGTTCTCGTACCCATGGTGATTGCCGAACGGATTGAACCAGCTGTCGGCCGACATCCGCCCGATGCCGGCGGTGGAGGACTGCAGCGGATAGCCGGCGATCTGGCGGGTGGACGTGCGTTTGTTGTAGCCCAGCTGAGTGGTCAGGCGGATGTCATCGGTCAACTCCAACCGGCCATCCAGGAACAGCGAATCGCGCTTGAGCGGCGAGATCAGGTGCATCTGTTCCTGCGCGTTGCTGACGTCGCCGGTGACGGGGGTCAAGTCACTGAGATGGTAGTTGCCCGGGTTGGTCGGGTCGGCGCCGCGGTCCAGTGAGTAGTTGCAGCCTGCCGCGGCGGTACAGCCCGGGCCCTTCAGGCCGTTGATCTGACCCCACTGACTGACCTGGGTCCAGTTGTCGCCGGGGTGGCGCGTGGTGTTCGGGAATTGGCTGAACCAGCGATCGCGTGCCCACACCCCCTTCTCTTCGGTGTGCTCGGCCGAGAAGGTCAGCGAAGCGCGGTCGTTGGACCAGCCGGCCACCACGTCGACGCTGTTGCGCGCGCCATCGCCCTGGCTGTACTGGCCGTGGTAGACGTTGGCAGTGACGCCATTGACGTTGTGGCGGGTGATGATGTTGATCACGCCGGCCATGGCGTCCGAACCATAGATCGCCGAGGCGCCGTCCTTCAGCACTTCCATGCGTTCGATCGCCGAGACCGGCACACTGGAGATGTCCTGGTAGCCGCCGGTGTTGATGCCCAGGCGCTTGCCGTTGATCAGCACCAAGGTGCGCTGTGCGCCCAGGTTGCGCATGTCGATGTAGGTGCCACCGGCGTTCTCGCCAGCGGCCAGGACGTTGGAGCGGCTGATGGACGGGCTGCCTACCGCGGTCAGGTTCTGCAGGATGTCGGCGACCGAGCTGAAGCCCTGGCGTTCGATGTCGGCGCGGCTGATCGCGAGCACCGGCTGCGCGGATTCGACATCAACCTGGCGGATGCGCGATCCGGTGATCTCGATGCGGTCCAGGGTGGTCGGGGTGGCGTCCTGGGCGAGGACGGCGGTGGAGGCCAGGCCAGCGGTGCCGGCCACGAGGGCAAGGCGGATCGCCTGCCACAACGGGGTGGTGGATGAAGACATGATCGACTCTCTCTCTCTCTCTTATCGGAACGACGTCCAAGAAGTCGGCGGACCCAAGTGCCGCCTGCTTCAAAAGTCCGGCCGTGTGAAGACCGGTGTCCCGAGAGTAGATCGATTGGTTAAGAAGCCATGAAGCACATGTGAGGCCGTTCTCACTATGAGTTCATGGGTGCAGCGATCTGCGAATTCAGCCCATGAATTGCTGCAGATGCACGTTTAGAAACGGTTGAAAAGCGTCATGCAACGAAGGGTCGGAACTGCACACCCAGCCCGGCCATACCCTCGGTTTCCCCGATCAGATCCGCGCGCAGCAGCGGACGCGCATCGATATACGCCTGTGGCAGGATCAGTGACAGTCGCGCGTCATCGGCGGTCAGTTCCAGCGCCGGCATCGGGGTGTCTTCGTGCGCGCGGTTGAGCAGGACCGCCAGGCGCAGCAGCGCGGTCATGCGCCGTGCCGGCTGCAGCAGACGTTCGGGCAGCGCCTCGAAGGCGGACTTGGAAATGTTGCGGCGATGGCTGCGCACCAGCGCGGCCAGCAGCTGCTGTTCCTGCCGCGAGAAACCGGCGATGTCCGAGTTCTCCAGCACGTAGCTGCCATGCACGTGGTAGCCGCTGTGCGCGATCATCAGGCCGAGCTCGTGCAGGCGCGCGGACCAGCCGAGCATGCGCGCATCGTCGGGATCCAGCTGCCAGCTTTCTTCGACCTGGGCCAGCAGGTTCATGGCCGTGCGTTCCACACGATCGGCCTGCACGGTATCGATGCCGTAACGCTGGGTCAGTGCCGCGACCGATTCGTCGCGCAGGTCGTTCTCGCTGGCGCGGCCGAGGATGTCGTAGAGAATGCCCTCGCGCATCGCGGCCTTGCTGACCAGCAGCTTCTGCAGCCCGAGCGCCTGGAAGGCGGCTTCGAGCACCAGGATGCCACCGGCGATGATCGGGCGACGATCCGCGGACAGGCCCGGCAGATCGATGTCCTCGATGCGCTTGGCCTTGAGCAGTTCATCGCGCAGCTGCGGCAATGCTTCGGCGGTGATCGCGCCCTTGCTCAGTTTCATGGTGGCGCAGATTTCGCTGATCGCCTTGTGCGTGCCGGAGGACCCCAGTGCTTCGTGCCAGCCCAGTGCGCGGTACTTGTTGGCGAACTGCTGGAACTCCGCGCCGATTTCGGTCAGTGCGTCCTTCCAGCGCTTCTTGCTCAGCTTGCCGCCGGGGAAGAAGCGGCGCGTGCTGGCGATGCAGCCGGCCTGCAGGCTTTCGCGCTCCAGGGTCTGCATGCCCTGGCCGATGATGAATTCCGTGGAGCCACCGCCGATGTCGATCACCAGCCGGCGCTGGTCCGCCTTGGGGGGCTGCGCATGGGCCACGCCGAGGTAGATCAGGCGCGCTTCTTCGCGGCCGCTGACCACTTCGATCGCATGCCCGAGCGCGGTTTCGGCCGGCATCAGGAAGGCCTGCGGCGAGCGCAGCTGGCGCACCGTGTTGGTGGCCAGCGCGCGGACGCGCACCGAGGGGATCGCACGGATGCGCTGGCCGAACCGGGCCAGGCACTCCAGCGCGCGCTGGCGGGCCTCGGCGGACAGGCCGCCCTTGCCATCCAGGCCATCGGCCATGCGCACGGTTTCGCGCAGGCGGTCGACCACCCGCAACTGCCCGAGGGTGTATCGCGCGATGACCATATGGAAACTGTTGGATCCCAGGTCGATGGCGGCGAGCAGGTCGCCATCCTGCAAAGCGGGCGGAGTCGTGGAGGTATGCGGCATGGGCGAATGTTAGCCGAAGGCAGGGGCCCCGCGTCACCGCACCGCCTTCACAGGGGATGCGACGCGGGGTCGCAGGCTACAGACCCTGCAGCAGGGCCATCTGCGCCGCGTGCGGCGGCTCGTCGTGGCCGGGCGTGCACTTGATGTAGCTGCCGTCGGCCTGCAGTTCCCAGGCGTTGAGGTTGTCGTCCAGGTAGTTCTGCAGCACGTCGCGGTAGACCTTGCGCGCCAGTTCCGGGTCCAGGATCGGGAAACAGGTCTCGACCCGGCGCAGCAGGTTGCGCTCCAGCCAGTCCGCGCTGGCGCAGAACAGCTCCGAGGCCCCGTCATTGCCGAACCAGTAGACCCGGCTGTGTTCCAGGAAGCGGCCCACGATCGAGCGCACCCGGATGGTGTCCGACACGCCGGGCACGCCGGGTCGCAGCGTGCAGGCGCCGCGTACGATCAGGTCGATCTGTACGCCCGCCTGTGAGGCCGCGTACAGGGCCCGGATCATCTGGGGTTCGTTGAGGGCGTTCATCTTGGCGATGATCCGCCCGGGGCGGCCACTGGCGGCCAGGCGCGTTTCGCGCTCGATCCGTTGCAGCAGCCCCGGGTGCAGGGTGAAGGGCGACTGCAGCAGGCGCTTGAGCTTCATCCGCGGGGCCAGCCCGGACAGCTGCTGGAACAGCAGGTGCACATCGTTGCCGATGTCCGCATCGGCGGTGATCAGGCTCAGGTCGGTGTAGGCCCGCGCGGTACCGCTGTGATAGTTGCCGGTGCCCAGGTGCACGTAGCGGCGCAGCTTGCGGCCCTCGCGGCGCACGATCAGCAGCATCTTGGCGTGGGTCTTGAAACCGACCACACCGTAGACGACCTGCACGCCGGCTTCCTGCAGGCGGTCGGCCAGGCCGAGGTTGGCTTCCTCATCGAAGCGCGCGCGCAGCTCGACCACGACGGTCACGTCCTTGCCGTTGCGTGCGGCCTGGATCAGCGCATCGACGATCAGCGAATCCTTGCCGGTGCGGTACAGGGTCTGTTTGATCGCCAGCACATTCGGGTCGACCGCCGCCTGCTTGATCACATCCAGCACGGCGGTGAACGCATCGAAGGGATGGTGCAGCAGCACGTCCCGGCGCGCGACGATCTCGAAGATGCCATCGCTGTCGCGCAGGACGCGCGGGCTCAGCGATGGGTACTTCAGGTCCGGCCGCTGGATCACGTCATACAGCTGGACCACGCGGTTGAGGTTGACCGGGCCGTCGATGCGGTAGACCGCGTTCTCGGTCAGCCCGAAGTTCTGCAGCAGGGTGCGGACGATGTCGCGCGGGCAATCCTGCGCGATCTCCAGCCGTACGGCTGGGCGGTAGCCACGGTCGACCAGCTCATCGCGCAGGGCAAGCGCAAGGTTCTCGACTTCTTCCTCGTCCACCACCAGCTCGGAATTGCGGGTCACGCGGAACTGATACGCGCCCTGGACTTCCATGCCCGGGAACATCTCATCGACGAAGGTGGACAGCACCGAGGACAGGAACACGAAGGTCTGCGGGCCGCCGAGTTTTTCCGGCAGCTGGATGATGCGCGGCAGTGAACGCGGTGCACGCACGATCGCCAGATGCCCCGCGCGACCGAACGCATCGGTGCCCTTCAGCACCACCACGATGTTCAGCGATTTGTTGAGGATCTTCGGGAACGGGTGCGACGGATCCAGGCCAAGCGGGGACAGCACCGGCATGATCTCGTTGCGGAAATACGCCCGCAGCCAGCGCTTCTGGCGATGGTTCCAGGAGTGCCGGCCGAGCACGTCGATGCCGGCGTCATGCAGTGCCGGGCGCAGGGTCTCGTTCCAGCAGCGGTACTGCTGGTCGACCAACTGCGCGGCACGGTCATGGATGGCATTGAGGATCGCCTGCGGGGTCATGCCGTCCGGCGCGGGCGGCAGGCCGAATTCCTGCGCATGGCGCACCGCAGCCGCGCGGATCTCGAAGAATTCATCCAGGTTGGTGCAGGAGATGCACATGAAGCGCAGGCGCTCCAGCAGCGGCACCTGCGGGTCCATGGCCTGGGCCAGTACGCGGAAGTTGAAATCCAGCTGCGACAGCTCGCGGTTGATGTACAGCGCCGGATCGCGCAGCGGATCGCCGTCCACAGGCACGGCGACGGGAACAGGAGTGCTCATGCGGAAAAGTCTTCAGAAGAAGGAAGGGAGACGACCTCGTTGCGCGCACGCACCTGGTCGGCATCGAAATGGCACGAGAACGTGCTGCCTTTACCGACCTCGCTCTGGATCTCCAGGCGGGCATGGTGCAGGCCGAGAATGTGTTTGACGATCGACAGCCCCAGCCCGGTGCCGCCGCTTTCGCGCGAGCGGCTGCTGGAGACGCGGTAGAACCGTTCGGTCAGGCGCGGCAGATGGTTGGCCGGAATGCCGTAACCGGTATCGCGTACCGACAGCACCACGCCATCGCCTTCGCGCGCGAACGCCACTTCCACGCGGCCACCGGCCGGGGTGTAGCGCACCGCGTTGGTGACCAGGTTGGAGAACGCACTGTGCAGTTCCTTGTTGGAGCCCTGCAGATCCACACCGGCGGTATCGATGATGCTGATCTGGTGACGGCCCTGGCTGTGCGCTTCGGCCTCGCGGCGCAGCGTGGCCAGCATCGGCGTCATCGCCACGGCTTCGGCTTCGGTGTGCTCCTGCGATTCCAGCCGCGACAGGGTGAGCAGGTCTTCGACCAGCTGCGCCATGCGCTGGGATTGCTTGCGCATCTCCTCCAGCATCGGGCCGGTGCCGGGGAAATCCTCCGGATCCATCATGTCCAGGTAGCCGTGCACCACGGTCAGCGGCGTGCGCAGTTCATGCGAGACGTTGGCGACGAAGTCGCGGCGCACCTGTTCCAGTCGCAGCAGCTTGCTGACGTCACGCGCGATCAGCAGCCAGTAGTCGGGCGAGTAGGGAATCAGGCGCAGGTTGAGGCGGATCGCCGGATCGACCGGGGAGGGTACATCCAGGATCGGTTCGGCATTGCGGCCCCCGGCCAGCCAGTGCGCCAGCGGCATCGGCTGCAGGCGTTCAACCAGCGCTTCGCCCAGGTCGCCCGGGTGGTGCAGCCCGAGCAGCGAGGTCGCCGCTTCGTTGAACCACTGCACGCGCTGGCTGTTGCGGTCGACCACGACCACGGCATCGGGCAGGGCGGCGGCCGCGGCGCGATAACTGCGCAGCATGTCCAGCAGGCGCCGCTTGCGCGTGCGCATTTCCCACTGGTTGCGGTAGAGCAGGCGGTCCAGCTCGTTCCATACACCGGTACCGTCACCCATGTCCCAGCGATGGCGTGCGGTGAGGCCACGCAGCACCCGGCGCAGCCGCCAGTAATGCCAGGCCAGTGCACCGATCGAGGCCAGTGCGATGCACATCCACACATGGCCGGCTGCCAGGCCCAGCAAGCCGGCCGCGAGCAGCAGGGCGGCGAGGGTGGCCAGCGTTTTCAACCAGGCAGAACGGATGTGGCGGGGCATTGCGGTCTCGCAGAAAGTGCGGTCCTCGGACTCGATCCAAGGTTATAGCAGGAGTGACCGGAACCGGGCATGCGCGCCCGGGACCGGCCCGACGAGACTCAGGTGGAGGTGGAGAACCGGTAACCGGCGCCGCGCACGGTCTGCACCATGTTCTCCGCGGCGAACGGCTCCAGCGTCTTGCGCAGGCGGCGGATGTGCACATCGATGGTGCGCTCCTCCACATACACGCTGCCGCCCCACACGTGATCCAGCAGCTGGGCACGGGTGTACACGCGCTCAGGGTGGGTCATGAAGAAATGCAGCAGGCGGTACTCGGTCGGGCCGATCGGCACCGGCTGGTCGCCGGCGAAGACGCGGTGTGCGGCGCCATCGATGCGGATCGTACCGACCGCGACGCTGCCATCTTCGTCATCGTCGCGGGCGCGGCGCATGACCGCACGGATGCGGGCCAACAGTTCGCGCGCCGAGAACGGCTTGACCACGTAGTCGTCGACACCGGCTTCCAGGCCACCGACACGGTCGTTCTCTTCCCCGCGTGCAGTCAGCATGATGATCGGCACCTCGCGGGTGAGGGCTTCTTTGCGCCAGCGCCGGGCCAGCTCCAGGCCGCTGGTGCCCGGGAGCATCCAGTCCAGCAGGATCAGGTCCGGGACGCGATCGGCGATGGCGGTCTGCGCCTCGCGCGCGTCGCCGGCATGGATCGGGTCGTAGTCGCCCTTGCGCAGGGCAAAGGCGACCATCTCGCGGATCGCGGGTTCGTCATCGACGATCAGGATGCGTTTCTGCACGTGCCCACCGTATTGCTCATCAGATCGGGATTGAGCTCAGTAGACTACGGTTTCATGACAGGTTTGTGACGAGGTGGCCGTTACCGTCGTGGGCCGCCATCCCACCGTCATCCGGTCGCCCCTCAGCGGCGGTCCAGCTCGGGGTCGTCGATTCCCTGCCGGCGCATTTCCAGCACCGTGGGGGTGATGCTCTCGATCCGGGCATCGACCCGGGCACGGCCGACATAATCCAGGTTCGGCTGCCGCTTCAAGGCCTGCAGCTGGATCAGCGCCTGCTCCGGGCGGCCACTGAGGTACGCGGCTTCGGCATAGGCCTCGCTGGCCCGGGTGGTGTCGCCAGCCAGTTCACTGGCGCGGGCGAAGCGCTGCTGGAAGACCGGATCATTGCCGCTTTGCGACAGCATCGGGCGCAGCATCGCCTGCGCGCGCTGGCCGGCCTCGCGCCCGCCCTGTTCATTGAGGATGGCCGCATAGGTCAACGCGACCGGGCGGCTGCCGGGGTGCTGGCGCATCAGGGTTTCGAACCGGGCGTTGGCCTGCACCGGCTGGCCGCTGCGCGACTCCGCCTCGCCCAAAGCCAGCGCCACCCAGACGTTGTCCGGGTGGTCGCGCAGCATCTCGGCCAGATCGCGGGTGGCCTGCGCGGCCGCACTGTTGCGCAGCCGGCCCAGGGCCAGCCCGTAGCGTTGCGGCTCGGTCAACCCGTTCTTCTGCGCGCGTTGCAGGCTTTCGTATTCCCGGATGACATCGCCAGGGGTATCGGCACTGAGCACGCGCAGGCGCTCACGCGCCCACTCGAACTGGCCGGTGCTGCCGCGGCTGAGCGCGTTGACCGAAATCTGCATCGAGGCCGGCAGCAAGGGGTTGCTCCGTCGCACCAGCGGATCGGACAACGCCGGGTCGGACGGGTTTACCCGCTCCTGGCGAACCCCGCCGGGCACCTCGGTGGTGAGTAGCACCGTGTCCTTCTTCATCTGCTCGGCGCGGGCCTTGGCCTCGCTGATGCGGGTGGTGGTGACCGGATGGGTCTGCAGGAAATCCGGGACGCTGTAACCGCCCTGGTTGCCCCGCATCGAGGCCGACATGCGCTCGAAGAAGCCGGCCATGGCATCCACGTCGTAGCCGCTGCGGGCCAGGGTGCGGATGCCCAGGCGGTCGGCCTCGGATTCGTTGGAGCGGGTGTAATTGATCTGGCGCTGCTGCATCAGGCCCATGCCCGAGGTGATCGCGGCCATGGTGGCATCACCGGCGGAATTGCCGCCGGCCTGCTGCGCGGCCACGATCGCGGCGAGCATGCCGAGCAGGATCGGGATCTGGTCGCGCTGGGCACGTTCGACACCGCGCAGCACGTGCTGCTGGGTGACGTGGGCGATTTCGTGGGACAGCACCGCGGCCACTTCGTCCTCGCGCTCGGCGGTCAGCACCAGGCCCGCGTTGACCCCGATATAGCCGCCGAGGGTGGCAAAGGCGTTGATCTGCCGGTCCTTGAGCATGAAGAACGTGTAGGACTGGCGCGGCTGGGCACTGTTGGAGCCCAGCCGGGCGCCCATGGTCTGCAGCCAGTCATCGACCAGCGGGTCATCGAGCAGATAGCCGTAATTGCGCAGTTCGCGCAGCATCATCCCGCCGTACTCGGCCTGCCGGGCCGGGGTCAGCAGCTCGCCGGCCGAGGAGCCGATGTCTGGCAGCTTGCTTTCCTGGGCCCCGGCCAGCGGCACGGCCAAGGCCAGGGTCAACGCGGCAGAGAGCAGCAAGGGGCGCAAACGGAGCTCCTGGGGGGAAGACGGACGACAGCGTGACAGGGCCAGTACAACCTGCAGTTAAACCACAGTGTTGCGGTGGTGACGTGGAAAATCCAGCGGACCGCTACCATATACAGACCAACGTTCCGCTGTGGAGTTTCCCGTGAGCCAAGATGCTGTTTCCACCCCCGGTGGCGCACCCGCCATCACCATCTACTCGACCGCGGTGTGCCCGTACTGCGTGGCCGCCAAGAACTTCCTGAAGAGCAAGGGCCGCGACTGGACCGAGGTCCGGATCGATCTGGACCCGGTCGAGCGCGATAAAATGATGGCCAAGACCCGCCGCACCAGCGTGCCGCAGATCTTCGTGGGCGAGGTCCATGTGGGTGGCTACGACGACATGATGGCGCTGCACCGTGCAGGCAAGCTGGAGCCGCTGCTGGCCGGGCAGGACCCGGCATGAGCGCGGCCGACGACGGCAGCAAGGACCGCATCGCCGAATTCACCGAGTTCCGCCAGCGCATGAACCAGCGCATCCTGGGTGAACCCAACCAGGTCGTGCGTCGCTTCTTCGCGCTGGACACCCAGACCTACCAGGCCGGTGCGCTGGATGTGAAGACCAAGGAACTGCTGGGCCTGGTCGCCTCGATGGTACTGCGCTGCGATGACTGCATCAGCTACCACGTGGCCCAGTGCAAGGACGCCGGCGTGACCCGCGAGGAGTTCTTCGAGACCTTCTCGGTCGGTCTGGTGGTCGGCGGTTCCATCGTGATCCCGCACCTGCGCCGCGCCGTGGACTTCCTGGATCAGCTCGAAGGTGGCGCCGAAGCGCCGGCCGTTCACGAGCATTGAGCTGGGGCCGTGATGGCCCCGCCGCGGTAGGCGCCGACCGTTGGTCGGCTGCTTCGGCGCCCCAGCGATGTCGGCGCTTCCGGTGGCGCACCGTTCAGGTGCGAGACCCCGTTCAGCAACCCGGATAGCAATGCCTCTGGAGGAAAGCCCCTTCTGTTGAAGGGGCGCGCCGACAGGCGCGGGGTAGAGGGGGAATGCGCGGGCAAACCGCTTCGCGGTTTGCAGGGGCGCGCCGACAGGCGGGGGTAGAGAAGGAATGCGCGGCCAATTGTGCCTTTGCCGGGCTGCGCCAATGGTCTAGTTGGGACGTCTGCCCCGGCTAAGGCATAATTGCCGATGAAACTTCCCTTGCGCCCGCGCTTCGCGCACCTCACGGATGGCGCTCCCCCTCGGTTCGGAATACACATCAATGACGCAGAAAATCACGGTCATCCGCGGTGACGGCATCGGCCCGGAGATCATGGACGCTACCCTGTTCGTGCTCGGCAAGCTGGACACCGGCTTTGAATACGAAGACGCCGACGCGGGCCTGGTCGCGCTGGAAAAGCACGGCGATCTGATGCCGGCCTCCACGCTGGAGTCGATCGCACGCAACAAGATCGCGCTGAAGAGCCCGCTGACCACGCCGGTCGGTGGTGGCTTCACCTCGATCAACGTCAGCCTGCGTCGCCACTTCGACCTGTACGCCAACGTGCGCCCGGCCGTCTCGTTCCCGAACACCAAGTCGCGTTTCGGCGACGGCGTGGACCTGATCACCGTCCGTGAGAACACCGAAGGCGCGTACCTGGCCGAAGGCCAGGAAGTGTCGGCCGATGGCGAGACCGCCTTCTCCGGCACCCGCATCACCCGCAAGGGCTCCGAGCGCATCGTGCGCTACGCCTTCGAGCTGGCCCGCAGCACCGGCCGCAAGAAGGTCACCGCCGTGCACAAGGCCAACATCATCAAGTCGACCTCGGGCCTGTTCCTGGCCGTGGCGCGCGAAGTGGCGGCCAAGTACCCGGACATCGAGTTCCAGGAAATGATCGTCGACAACTGCTGCATGCAGCTGGTGATGCGTCCGGAACAGTTCGACGTGATCGTGACCACCAACCTGTTCGGCGACATCATCTCCGACCTGTGTGCCGGTCTGGTCGGCGGCCTGGGCCTGGCCCCGGGCGCCAACATCGGTGAGAACGCGGCGATCTTCGAAGCCGTGCACGGCACCGCGCCGGACATCGCCGGCCAGGGCAAGGCCAATCCGTGCGCGCTGCTGCTGGCCGCTGCGCAGATGCTGGACCACGTCGGCCAGGTCGAGAACGCCGAGCGCCTGCGCAAGGCCATCGTGGCCACGCTGGAAGCCAAGGATTCGCTGACCGGCGATCTGGGCGGCACCGGCAACACCATGGGCTTCGCCCAGGCCATCGCCAGCCGCCTGTAAGCGCGCGGGTCGGTTGTCCAGAAAGCGGGGCGCTTCGGCGTCCCGCTTTTTTGTTGCCTGGCGCCTCATTCGGCAGGGGGTGGGGACATGAAAAAGGCGCCTTGCGGCGCCTTCGTCATCGTGCAGTGAGCGTGTGGCTCAGCGCTGCTGGATCTTGGACAGCAGGCGCAGGAATTCCACGTACAGCCACACCAGCGTGACCATCAAGCCGAACGCGCCGTACCACTCCATGAACTTCGGTGCGCGCGCCTCGGCACCGGTTTCGATGAAGTCGAAATCCAGCACCAGGTTCAATGCCGCCACCACGACCACGAACAGGCTGAAAGCGATCCCCATCCAGCCGCCCTCGTGGATCATCGGGATGTTGATGTTGAAGAAGCTCAGCACGAACGAGGCCAGGTACAGCAGCGCGATGCCGCCGGTTGCCGCCACCACACCCAGCTTGAAGTTCTCGGTGACCTTGATCAGGCCGCTGCGGTACACCGCCAGCATCACGAACATCGTGCCGAAGGTCAGCATCACGGCCTGCATCACGATGCCGGGGAACTTGGCGTTGAACATCGCCGATATCGCACCCAGGAACAGGCCTTCGACCAGCGCATACATCGGTGCGGTGACCGGTGACCATTCCTTCTTGAACACGGTCACCAGGGCCAGCACCAGGCCGCCGATCGCGCCAACGAGCGTGTAGAGCATGGCGCTGGAGGTGGGCAGGCCGTTCGCATCGATCGACTGGCTCCACGCGAACGCGGCCGTCAGCACAGTGAGCAGCAACAGGACGCCGGTCTTGTTGACGGTGCCGTTGATGGTCATCGCCTGGTCGGGGCGGGCCACGACCGAGCCGCTGGCCAGGTCGAGGAAGGTGGACTCGGAAAGTGCGGGATTGCCGCTGCGCATTGCCAATCTCCTTGATGGGGTAGGGGTTCGGCCCTCCGGCCGCTGCCCCGAGCATAGCCGAAGCCGCCATCGGCAATGACGACATGTGAATTGATGTGTGAAAACCGTTGACAGATGCCTTGTCGATTCCCACAATAGGCGGCTCTTTCGGGGGGAACCCCGGAGGGAAACAAACCGCCGGGGTATAGCGCAGTCTGGTAGCGCGCCTGCTTTGGGAGCAGGATGTCGGGGGTTCGAATCCCTCTACCCCGACCAAGCCCGCTGCTCAAATCGGGATTGGAATGCGACAATCCGGATCGAGCGCCCGTAGCTCAACTGGATAGAGCACCGGCCTTCTAAGCCGGCGGTTACAGGTTCGATTCCTGTCGGGCGCGCCATTCGGTGCAAGCGGTAGGAACAAGGTTTTCAGTGGTGGCTGTAGCTCAGTTGGTTAGAGTTCCGGATTGTGATTCCGGTGGTCGGGGGTTCGAGTCCCCTCAGCCACCCCACTGATTCAGACTGGTTCACCGAAAGTGAATCAGGGTTGCAAAAGGCAGCACACACGCTACAATGTGCGCCTGAGTTTTCAGGGCTGTTAGCTCAGTTGGTAGAGCAGTTGACTCTTAATCAATAGGTCCAAGGTTCGAATCCTTGACAGCCCACCAAGACAGAAGCCATCGGGTCCGCCCGGTGGCTTTTTTCTTGTTTGAGACATCGCGTTGAACGGTGTAGTAGTTGAGCGTCTACGGACGCCATTCGCCATCCATTTAAATAAAACGCTTGCGTCGCGCGCAGGAAACCCTGCATAATTCGCCTCCCGATTTTCGGGCTGTTAGCTCAGTTGGTAGAGCAGTTGACTCTTAATCAATAGGTCCAAGGTTCGAATCCTTGACAGCCCACCAAGACGAAAGCCGCCTGGTCCGCCAGGCGGCTTTTTTCTTGTCAAAGCGCTTCAGCTTTGGGCGCGGGCCTGCAACAATGCGCGCCTGAGTGTTCAGACTCGCGAAAGTGGCGGAATTGGTAGACGCCCTGGATTTAGGTTCCAGTGCCGCAAGGCGTGGGGGTTCGAGTCCCCCCTTTCGCACCAGTGCAGGGCATTTTCGCCCGCACCATGACCATGGGCACGTCCCCGATCGGGGAGACGGCCACATGCTGGGCCCTGGCGGCCCCCGGGCGTTCTCGGCCCGCGCTGGCGGCGCTGGCGTTTATCGGCGAAACTACAGGGCTGCGGCGGGCATGCGCGTCCACGACCCCGCGTCCAAAACCCGTTTCATCCATCACATCGTGCCGGGGCCCATGCCGCCGGTGGCAGGAGTCAACATGCAAGCTTCGATCGAATCCACTGGCAATCTGGAACGCCGCCTGACCTTCTCGCTGCCGGAAGACCGTCTGCAGACGCACATCAGCGGCCGTCTGGGCGAAATCGCCCGCACCACGCGCATCAAGGGCTTCCGCCCGGGCAAGGTGCCGGCCAAGGTGATCGAGCAGCGTTTCGGCCAGCAGGTCCGCAGCGAAGCCGTCGACGGCCTGCTGCGTGAGACCTTCGATGCCGCCCTGCGCGAGCACGAGCTGCGCATCGCCGGCACCCCGCGCATCGACAAGGGCGAGGGCGAGCTGTCCTTCGTGGCCACCGTCGAGCTGGTGCCGGACTTCGGCGACGTGGACGTCAGCAAGCTGACCGTGGTCCGCCACACCGCCGAGATCAACGACGCCGACATCGATCAGATGATCACCAACCTGCGCGAACAGCGCCGCAGCTGGAGCCCGGTCACCCGTGGCGCCCAGGACGGCGATCTGGTCGCCCTGGAAACCTGGTCGCAGGCCGGCGATGAGCGCCTGCCGGCCGAAGGCACCGAAAAGGGCAGCGTGATCGTCGGCCAGGGCATGATGTTCGAGCAGATCGAACAGGGCCTGGTCGGTCTGACCGCCGGTGAAGAAAAGACCCTGGACGTCGAGTTCCCGGCCGATTGGCGCGTGCCCGCGCTGGCCGGCAAGCAGGTCAAGGTCACCGTCAAGGCGGTGGACGTGTCCGCGCCGGTGCTGCCGGAGGTCGATGCCGAGTTCATCAAGAGCTTCGGCGTGAAGGGTGGCGACGTGGAGCAGTTCCGCAAGGACATCCGCGCCAACCTGGAGCGTGAGCTCAAGGGTGCCCTGATGAACCGCCTGCGCCGCGAAGTCGGCGAGCAGCTGATCGCCGCCTACGCCTCGGTGGAAATGCCGCCGCGCCTGGTCGAGAACGAAGCCCGCGCCATGCTGGATCAGCAGCTCGAGCAGATCCGCCGCAGCGGCCGCAACCCGGGCGACGTCCCGGCCGATGCCCATGAAGGCTTCAAGGAAGCGGCCGCCAAGCGCGTGCTGGTCGGCCTGCTGGTTGGTGAAGTGGCCCGCAAGAACGACCTGCGCCTGGACCCGAAGCGCCTGAATGAAACCATGCGCTTGATCGCGTCGACCTATGAAGAGCCGGAGCAGGTCATTGAGATGTACCGCAACGACCCCCAGCTGATGAGTGGGCTGCAGAATCGTGTGATGGAAGAGCAGGTGATCGACTGGATCGCCGAGCGCGCCCAGCACACCGAAGAGAAGCTGTCGTTCCAGGACGCGATCCGCCAGTAAGCGGTCCGCGTTTTACGCCCCGCGCCCCGGCGCGGGGTCGTTCCCCCCAAAATAGGTGCCTCACTAATGGACAACCGAACCACAGCCCTGAACATGGTTCCGATGGTGGTCGAACAGACCAGCCGCGGCGAGCGCGCCTATGACATCTATTCGCGCTTGTTGAAAGAGCGTCTGATCTTCCTCGTGGGCCCGATCGACGATCACATGGCCAACGTGGTGGTGGCGCAGCTGCTGTTCCTGGAAGCGGACAACCCGGAAAAGGACATCAGCATCTACATCAACTCGCCCGGTGGCGTGGTCACCGCCGGCATGGCGATCTACGACACCATGCAGTACATCAAGCCGGACGTGAGCACCATCTGCGTCGGCCAGGCCGCCTCGATGGGCGCCCTGCTGTTGGCGTCCGGCGCAGCCGGCAAGCGCTATGCGCTGCCGAATTCGCGCGTGATGATCCACCAGCCGCTGGGCGGCTTCCAGGGCCAGGCCACGGACATCGACATCCATGCCCGTGAAATCCTGACCCTGCGTTCGCGCCTGAACGAAGTGCTGGCCAAGCACACCGGCCAGTCGCTGGAGACCATCGCCCGGGATACCGAGCGTGACAACTTCAAGAGCGCGGTCGATGCGGTGGCCTACGGCCTGGTCGATCAGGTCCTGGAGCGTCGTCCGGAAGAGTCGATCCAGCCGGCGTAAGGTTGTGCCAGGCCGGGAAACCGGCTTGTTTCCACCGGGTCGGGCAGGACTGGCGTCCTCCTGACCCTGTGCTATTCTCGAATCGAACCCCCGTTCAGTCGGGTGGGGTAACTGGGTAAGCGAAGCATGAGCGAAGACCGCCAAGGTCGTTCCACGGACACCGGCAAGATCCTCTACTGCTCTTTCTGTGGAAAGAGCCAGCATGAGGTGCGCAAGCTGATTGCGGGTCCGAGCGTGTTCATCTGCGATGAATGCGTCGAGCTGTGCAACGACATCATCCGTGAGGAGCTGGAGGAGAAGGCGCAGTCGGCCCGCAGTTCGCTGCCCAAGCCGCGCGAGATCCTCGAGGTCCTGGACCAGTACGTGATCGGGCAGAACCGCGCCAAGCGGACCCTGGCCGTGGCCGTATACAACCACTACAAGCGCATCGAGAGCCGCCAGAAGAACGACGAAGTCGAACTGGCGAAGTCGAACATCCTGTTGGTCGGTCCGACCGGTTCGGGCAAGACGCTGCTGGCCGAAACCTTGGCCCGCCTGCTCAACGTGCCGTTCACCATGGCCGACGCCACCACGCTGACCGAAGCCGGTTACGTGGGCGAGGACGTGGAGAACATCATCCAGAAGCTGCTGCAGAAGTGCGACTACGACGTCGAGAAGGCACAGCAGGGCATCGTCTACATCGATGAAATCGACAAGATCTCGCGCAAGAGCGAGAACCCGTCGATCACCCGCGATGTGTCCGGCGAAGGCGTCCAGCAGGCCCTGCTGAAGCTGATCGAAGGCACCGTGGCCAGCGTGCCGCCGCAGGGCGGTCGCAAGCACCCGCAGCAGGAATTCCTGCAGGTGGACACCAAGAACATCCTGTTCATCTGTGGCGGCGCGTTTGCCGGCCTGGACAAGGTGATCCAGCAGCGTTCCAACGATTCGGGCGGCATCGGCTTCGGTGCCAAGGTGAAGAGTTCCGAGCGCAAGCAGGAAGTGGGCAAGATCCTGGCCGAAGTCGAGCCGGAAGATCTGATCAAGTTCGGCCTGATTCCGGAGTTCGTCGGCCGCCTGCCGGTCGTGGCGACCCTGGAAGAGCTGGACGAGGCCGCCCTGGTGCGCATCCTGACCGAGCCGAAGAACGCCATCACCAAGCAGTTCAAGAAGCTGTTCGAGATGGAGCACGTCGAGCTGGAGTTCCGTCCGGACGCACTGGCCGCCATTGCCCGCAAGGCGCTCAAGCGCAAGACCGGTGCCCGCGGCCTGCGTACGATCGTCGAATCGGTCCTGCTGGACACCATGTATGACCTGCCCTCGGCAGAGAACGTCAGCAAGGTGGTGGTGGACGAATCGGTGATCGAACACAAGTCCGAACCGTACCTGATCTACCAGACGCCACCGGCGCCTGAACAGAAGGCGGCTGGTGCTGAATAATCAGTTCAAGTAATTGAATTGAAAGAATTTTTTCAGAACAGCTTGCATCTAGAAGCCGATGGCCCCATAACGAGGCCATCGGCTTTTTTTGTATCCGGGCGAGGCGCCCGGAGGCCATCCCCACTGTTCCACTGGAGCCCACATGGCCCGTTCCCCAACTGAGACTCTCGACCTGCCGGTACTGCCGCTGCGTGACGTGGTGGTGTTCCCGCACATGGTCATTCCGCTGTTCGTCGGCCGTGACAAGTCCATGCATGCGCTGGAGCAGGCGATGGAAGCGGACAAGCGCATCCTGCTGCTCGCGCAGAAGTCCGCCGAGACGGATGATCCGTCCGCCGCCGATCTGTACCAGGTCGGCACGCTCGCCCAGGTCCTGCAGCTGCTGAAGCTGCCCGATGGCACGATCAAAGTGCTGGTCGAAGGCCTGTCGCGCGTCAACGTCACCGACGTGACCGAGCGCGACGGCGCGCTGCACGGCGTGGGCATGGAAATCGAATCGGACGAGTCGCGCGAGCCGCGCGAGATCGAGGCGATCGCCCGTTCGCTGATGTCGCTGTTCGAGCAGTACGTCAAAACCAACCGCAAGCTGCCGCCGGAGCTGCTGCAGACCCTGGCCGGCATCGATGAACCCGCGCGCCTGGCCGATACCATCGCCGCGCACATCAGCGTGCGCCTGGCCGACAAGCAGCGCCTGCTGGAAACGCTGCAGATCGGCGACCGCCTGGAAATGCTGGTCGGCCTGGTCGATGGCGAGATCGACGTGCAGCAGATGGAAAAGCGCATCCGTGGCCGCGTGAAGTCGCAGATGGAAAAGAGCCAGCGCGAGTACTACCTCAACGAGCAGATGAAGGCCATCCAGAAAGAACTGGGTGACCTGGACGACGCGCCCGGCGAGATGGACGAGCTGGCCCGCAAGATCGCCGAGGCGGGCATGCCCAAGCCGGTGGAGACCAAGGCCAAGGCCGAGCTCAACAAGCTCAAGCAGATGTCGCCGATGTCGGCTGAAGCTGCGGTGGTGCGCAACTACCTGGATTGGCTGCTGGGCGTGCCGTGGAAGAAGCGCAGCAAGGTCCGCAAGGACCTCAAGGCCGCGCAGGACACGCTGGATGCCGATCACTTCGGCCTGGACAAGGTCAAGGACCGCATCCTGGAATACCTGGCGGTGCAGTCACGCGTGAAGCAGATGAAGGGCCCGATCCTGTGCCTGGTCGGTCCGCCCGGCGTGGGCAAGACCTCGCTGGGCCAGTCCATCGCCAAGGCGACCAACCGCAAGTTCGTGCGCATGAGCCTGGGCGGCGTGCGCGACGAGGCCGAGATCCGCGGGCACCGTCGTACCTACGTTGGCTCCATGCCGGGCCGCATCGTGCAGAACCTCAACAAGGTCGGCAGCAAGAACCCGCTGTTCGTGCTGGATGAGATCGACAAGATGTCGATGGACTTCCGTGGCGATCCGTCGTCGGCGCTGCTGGAAGTGCTGGATCCGGAGCAGAACAACGCCTTCAACGATCACTACCTGGAAGTGGACCTGGACCTGTCCGAAGTGATGTTCGTGGCGACGTCCAACTCGCTCAACATCCCCGGCCCGCTGCTGGACCGCATGGAAGTGATCCGCATCCCCGGTTACACCGAGGATGAGAAGCTCAACATCGCCATGCGCTACCTGGTGCCCAAGCAGATCAAGGCCAACGGCCTGAAGCCGGAAGAGCTGGAGATCGAGGCGGACGCGATCCAGGACATCGTGCGCTATTACACGCGCGAATCCGGCGTGCGCAACCTCGAGCGCGAAGTCGCCAAGATCTGCCGCAAGGTGGTCAAGGAGATCGCGCTCGCCGGCCCGGTGGCACCGGCCAAGGCCGCCAAGCCGGCCAAGGCCGGCAAGAAGGCCAGCGCAAAGAAGAAGGCGCTGGTGGTGGTCAACGGCAAGAACCTGGACAAGTACCTGGGCGTGCGCCGGGTCGATTTCGGCCGGGCCGAAGAGCAGAACGAAGTGGGCCTGGTCACCGGCCTGGCCTGGACCGAAGTGGGCGGCGATCTGCTGCAGATCGAATCCACCCTGGTGCCGGGCAAGGGCCAGCTGATCCTGACCGGCCAGCTGGGCAACGTGATGAAGGAATCGGCCTCGGCGGCGCTGTCGGTGGTGCGCTCGCGCGCCGAGCGGCTGGGCATCGACAACGAGTTCCTGCAGAAGCACGACGTGCACGTCCATGTGCCCGATGGTGCTACGCCCAAGGATGGCCCCAGCGCGGGTATCGCGATGGTGACCTCGCTGGTGTCCACGCTCACCAAGGTGCCGATCCGGGCCGAAGTGGCGATGACCGGCGAGATCACTCTGCGTGGCCGCGTCACGGCCATCGGCGGCCTGAAGGAGAAGCTGCTGGCGGCGCTGCGTGGCGGGATCACCACGGTCATCATCCCCGAGGAGAACCGCAAGGATCTGGCCGATATCCCCGCCAATGTCACCCGCGATCTGAAGATCGTGCCGGTGAAGTGGATCGAGGAAGTGCTCGACCTGGCCCTGGAGACGCCACTGACTGCACCGAAGCCGAAGAAAGATGGGCAGCGTGTCACGGTACGTGGCAAGTCCAAGACAGCTTCCACGACGCGCGTCAAGCACTGACGCGTGCTGTGGAAATGCCCGAAACCCGCGTCGTTATTGGCTTTTCAGCTTGCGTGGGTAGGGGGGCACTGGTATAAAAGCACCACTCGCAAGTCAGCGTCATGCTGAATTCGGCGAACTGAGAACTTCACTGGCATCCGGCGGCGTATCGTCCTCGGGTGTCTCAATGTTGAATCCGCGGAATCCCCGCCAAAGGAGCTGTAGAGAATGAACAAGACCGAATTGATCGACGCCGTTGCTGAAGCCGCCGACCTGACCAAGGCCGAGTCCAGCCGCGCCGTTGATGCCGTCATCGCTTCCGTCACCAAGGCCCTGAAGGGCGGTGACGCGGTGACGCTGGTGGGCTTCGGCACGTTCCAGGTCCGCGACCGCGCTGCCCGTACCGGCCGCAACCCGAAGACCGGCGACACCATCAAGATCGCTGCGTCGAAGAATCCGTCGTTCAAGGCTGGCAAAGCCCTGAAGGATGCCGTAAACTAAGCGGCTTGCTGGGGTGCTTAGCTCAGCGGTAGAGCGTCTCCTTTACACGGAGAGGGTCGGGGGTTCGAAACCCTCAGCACCCACCAGGCACTGCCAGTAAAAGTTTTGAAATGTGGAGCGGTAGTTCAGCTGGTTAGAATGCTGGCCTGTCACGCCGGAGGTCGCGGGTTCAAGTCCCGTCCGCTCCGCCAGTTTCAATAGGGCCCCTGAGCGATCGGGGGCCTTGTTTTCTCCAGCGACGCAGGTCGCGGTGGAAACAAAAGCGGTTTAGTGCGGAGCGGTAGTTCAGCTGGTTAGAATGCTGGCCTGTCACGCCGGAGGTCGCGGGTTCAAGTCCCGTCCGCTCCGCCAGTTTTAAAAAAACCTCGAAAAAAGCAGTATTTCGGGGTGGGCAATCTGAATATCTTCGGATAGAATGAGCGCCTGCAAAGTTCAAGTGCGGAGCGGTAGTTCAGCTGGTTAGAATGCTGGCCTGTCACGCCGGAGGTCGCGGGTTCAAGTCCCGTCCGCTCCGCCAATCTTTGAAAAGCCCTTGGTGAAAACCAAGGGCTTTTTTTTTGTTTTCAATTCAGCATGTCGATCGACGAGGCGGCGCACGCCCGTCGTCCGCCACGGTCAGCGGGTGTGGCAGCGGGCGGATCGCGCGCAGGGGCGGCCGCGGGCACTTTTGGAGCCTGCCGCGAAGCGGGTTACACTGCCGGGCTCGCCAATCAGGCCTTGATTTTTCCCATGCTGCAGAAACTTCGCGACAAGACCTCGGGCTGGATCGTTACCGTGATCCTGGGGCTGCTGATGATTCCGTTCCTGTTCGTGATCGACTCCAGCTACCTCGGTGGCGTCGGCTCGCAGAACGTGGCCAAAGTGGCCGCCCCGCCGACCTGGTGGAAGTCCGCCCCGTCGTGGTGGCCGGTCTCGTTCCTGTGGCAGCACCATGAGATCAGCTCCAACGATTTCCGCGTGCGCTTCGAACAGGCGCGCCAGCAGGCACGCCAGGAACAGGGCGAGGATTTCGATCCGCGCCAGTTCGAAAGCACCGAAAGCAAACTGGCCGTGCTCGATCAGATGATCGATGAGCAGGTCGTGCGCCTGGCCGGCGAACAGTCCGGCATCGTGATCGGTGATGGTGCCGTGCGCGAGTACATCGCCTCGATCCCGGCCTTCCTGGATGCGGACGGCAAGTTCAACCAGGACAACTACCGCATCGCGCTGGCCAGCGGTAATCCGCCGCGCACCCCGACGCAGTTCGAAGCGCTGGTGCGCGAGAGCATCCAGCAGTCGATCATTCCGTCGGCCCTGCAGCGTTCCGGGTTCACCACCCAGAGCGAAGCCGAGCGCCTGATGAAGCTGCTGGGCGAAACCCGTGATGTCGAACTGGCCGCGCTGCCGGAAACCCCGGCCGATACCGCCGAAGTGACCGACGCGCAGATCAAGCAGTGGTACGACAGCCACGCCAAGGATTTCCGCCAGCCGGAAACCGTGTCGCTGGAGTACGTCGAGATCAACGGCGCGAACCTGCCGGCGCCGGCGGCGGCAGACGAAGCCACCCTGCGCAAGCGCTATGAAGATGAGAAGGCACGCTTCGCGACGCCGGAACAGCGTCTGGCCTCGCACATCCTGATCAGCGCCGACGGCAGCGATCCGGCCAAGCTCAAGGCCGCTGAAGAAAAGGCCACGCGCCTGGCCGCGCAAGCCAAGGCACCTGGCGCCGATTTCGCCGCACTGGCCAAGGCCAACTCCGAAGATCCGGGTTCCAAGGACACCGGCGGCGACCTGGGCTGGGTGGAACGCGGCGCGATGGTGAAGCCGTTCGAAGATGCCCTGTTCGCCATGAAGGCGGGCGAGGTCACCGGGCCGGTCAAGACCGACTTCGGTTTCCACGTGCTCAAGCTGCGTGAGACCAAGGGCGGCGAAGGCCGTTCGTTCGACGAGGTCCGTGACCAACTGGCCGCCGAGCAGCTCAAGGCCGACACCGACCGCGTGTTCACCGAGCTGAGTGGCCGTCTGGTCGATCTGGTCTACAAGAACCCGACCTCGCTGGAAGGCCCGGCCAAGGACATGAGCCTGCCGGTGCAGACGATCGGTCCGTTCACGCACGCCACCGCCAGCGGCATCGCCGCCAATCCGGCCGTGCTGCGCGCGGCGTTCTCCGACATCCTGACCCAGGATGGCACGGTGAGCGACCCGATCGAACTGGGCCCGAACCACAACGTGATGATCCGCGTGACCGAGCACAGCCCGGAGCAGGCGCTGCCGCTGGCCAAGGCCCGTGAGCAGGTGATCGCCGCGATCCATGCCGACCGCACCCGCCAGGCCTCGGAGAAGGCCGTGGACGCCGTGCTGGCCAAGCTGAAGGCCGGGCAGACCCTGCAGGCGCTGGCGACCAGTGACAAGCTGCAGATCAGCCCGCTGCCGGGCCTGCCGCGTACCCAGCCGGTGCCGACCCCGGAGATCAACCGCGCCGTGTTCAGCGCGCCGCTGCCGGCCGAAGGCAAGCCGAGCTACGGCAAGGTTGCCGTGCAGGGCCGCTACGTGATCTACGCGGTGACCAAGGTCACCCCGGGCAACGTGGCCGAAGTGGATCCCGCCCAGCAGCAGCAGCTCAAGGAGCAGCTGAGCCAGATCGACGGCATGGCCGCCGCCAAGGCCTACGTCGACGCGATGCGCAAGCACTTCAAGGTGCAGACCGAAGAAGCCAACCTCTAACCGGGTCGGCGTCTGCTGCACAGCAAAAAGCCCGGCAATGCCGGGCTTTTTGTCGAAAACGACACTGCCCGGCAGGACCGGGCAGTGTCGTCACCCGCGATGCGATCCGCGCGCTCAGTCTTCGACGCGCAGCACCGCACCGGGCTTGAGCACACTGCTCCCGCTGAGCCCATTGAGCGACAGCAGGGCCTTCAGGGGCATCCCGTAACGGCGGGCGATGGTCCAGGGCGACTCGCCGTCGCGCACGGTATGCCGGCGGCTGCGCGGGCGATCCGCGCTGGCGACGGTACGGGTGGCTGCCGGCGCAGGGGTCGTGCGGGCCGCCGTGGTGTCCGCCGGTGCGCTGGGAGCCATCGCAATGGCGGCCACGCTGGCGCTGGCATCCACCGGCGCGTGCGCGGTTGGGGCCAGAACCGTCACCAGGCCGGACGGGCGGCCTTTGCCGCTGGCCAGGGCCGGGTTGAGGCGGGCGATCCGCGCCGGGTCCAGATCGCGCTGCTGGGCCCACTGCTGGACGCTGGTGCCGGCCGGCAGGGTGTGGCCCTTGAGCACGGGCACGGTGCGATCCAGCGAGGCCATCACCGCAGGCTCGGTTTCCGCATCTTCCAGCACGCAGGCCAGCGCATGCAGCTTCTCGACATAGGCATAGGTGACCGGCGACAGCCCCGGCAACTCGGCCGGCCGCGCGTTCTGCGCGTTCATGCCCGCCTTGCGCAGCGACTGCAGCACCCGGTACTCGCCGGCGTTGTAGGCCATCGTCGCCAAACGCCAGTCGCCGCCGAACATGCCGTGCAGGGTCTTGAGGTACCGCACCGCGGCCTGGGTGGAATCCACTGTCGAGAGGCGACCGTCGTAGCCCGGGGTCATCTGCACGCGGTGGTTCTTGGCGGTGGTGGCGATGAACTGCCACAGGCCGGCCGGGCCGCCGCCGTTGCGGGCGTTGGGCCGGTAACCGCTTTCCACGAAGGGAATCAGCGCGAATTCGGTGGGCAGGTCGGACTTGCGCAGCTCTTCGACCACATAGCCGAACAGCACCAGCGCATCATCATCCTGGTTGGCCAACCGCGAGGGGGCATGCGCGAACTGCTTCTGCCAACGCGGGCTGGTCGCCTCGGCGTCGCAGGTGGGTTCGGCCAGGCCATCGCGGAAGCTGGCGAAAATGTCCTGCCCGTTGCGCACCGAGGCCGGCGGCAGCGCCGCAGCGGTCAGGGGGAGGGAGGACAGGCCGGCCACGTTCTGCGACATGCCGGCGGTCAACGACTGGGCGCCCGCGCTGCCGGCCACGGCGATCGCCAGGCCAAGCGCGAGCGGCAACAATCGCCGACTCATGTTCGAAATCCGTCTTTCCAGTGTCGCAGCCCTGCGACAACATCGACTTCATCGGTAACGGGACGCCCGAGATGGGCGCTGACGGCCGCCTGGATGGCGGGGGTGTTCGTACGCAGGAACGGGTTGCATTCCAGCTCGCTTGCCAGTGAAACCGGCAGCGTTGGCAGGTCATCGCGGCGCATGGCCAAGGCCTCCTCATGGCGCTGCGACAGCGCAGCGTTGGTGGGGTCTACATGCCGCGCGAAGACGGCATTGGACAGGGTGTACTCGTGGGCGCAACAGACCATCAGTTGCGCTGGCAGGGACGCCAGCTTCCGCAGGGATGCCAGAAGCTGGGGAGGCGTACCTTCGAACATGCGCCCACAGCCCAGGCTGAACAACGCATCGCCACTGAAAAGGTGTTCAGCGGTGTGAAACGCGATATGGCTCCGGGTGTGCCCGGGCACGGATACTACGTGGAACCCCAGCCCCAATGCCTGAACGCATTCACCTTCGGCGACCCGATGGGCCGGGACCTCAATGCGCGGTTCCGCCGGTGCATAGACCTCCACCGCCGGAAAACGGGCCTGAAGTTCGGCGACGCCGCCGATGTGGTCGTCGTGGTGATGGGTCAGCAGAATGCTGTGCGGGGCCCATCCCTGCTGCGCTGCGGCGGCCAGGACGGGGTCGGCGTGGCCGGGGTCGATGACCACGGCGCGGCGGTCGTCGGCGACCAGCGCCCAGATGTAATTGTCCGCAAACGCGGGTAGGGCGGTCAGTCGCATAGAATTGGACCATGCCCCTCGTGCCGAGCCCCCGTCAAGCGACAGTCGCATCCTGGTTTGATACTGAACCGGCACAAGCGTTGTGCCGTCTGGAATCCGAGCGGTTGCGCACCCTCCTCGCCGAGCGTCCGGTGAACCCCTGGCTATGGCTGGCACCGACGCCTGGCTGGTTGGGGAGTGTGGAACTGCCCGGCCGTGGCCTGCGCCTGTTCCGGGACGGCGCGGCCTACGCCGGGGATGTGCACTGCGGGCTGCCGTTGCCGCTGCCGGATGAGAGCGTCAATGCGATCGTCCTGCAGCATGTCACCGCGCGGGATGCCGAGGCGTTGATCGCCGACTGCGCCCGTGTCCTGATGCCGGGCGGCCGCCTGTGGCTTTCCACGCTCAACCCGTTCAGCCCGTACCGCCGCCAGTGGCGCCATCACGGGCTGGTCGTGCGCAGCCCGCAGCGGCTGCGCCACACCCTCACGCAGGCCGGCCTGAGCTGCGAAGACCTGCAGTACCTCGGCCCGATGTGGCGTGATCGCTCGCCGGCGCGGCGCGATCTGGCCCCGCTGCGGGCTGCCTGTCTGTTCACCGCTGAAAAACGCACTCTGGCCTTGCCGGGACCGACGCCCGTGGCCGCGCCACGCTGGCACGGGACCGTGGCCACCTGATCTGGAATGGAATGAAGACGATAGAAATCCACACCGACGGTTCCTGCCTCGGCAATCCCGGCCCCGGCGGCTGGGCGGCGTTGCTGCGCTACAACGCGCACGAGCGCGAACTGAGCGGTGGTGAAGCGCATACCACCAACAACCGCATGGAGCTGATGGCGGCCATCTCGGGGCTGGAAGCGCTCACCGAGCCGTGCAACATCGTGCTGTTCACCGATTCGCAGTACGTGCGCCAGGGCCTGACCGAGTGGATGCCCGGCTGGATCCGCAAGAACTGGAAGACCGCCGGCGGCTCGCCGGTCAAGAACCGGGAGTTGTGGGAGCGCCTGCACGCGGCCACGCTCAAGCACACCATTGACTGGCGCTGGGTCAAGGGCCATTCCGGCGACCCGGACAACGAGCGCGTGGATCAGCTGGCGCGGGACGCCGCGATCCGGATCCGCGCCGCTGGCCCGGTACACTGAGCCCATGCGTCAGATCATCCTTGATACCGAAACCACCGGCCTGGAATGGCGGAAGGGCAACCGCATCGTCGAAATCGGCTGTGTGGAACTGCTCGAGCGCCGCCCCAGTGGCAACAACTACCACCAGTACCTCAAGCCGGACTGCGAGTTCGAACAGGGCGCGCAGGAAGTCACCGGCCTGACCCTGGAGTTCCTGGCTGACAAGCCGGACTTCGCCCAGGTCGTCGACGACTTCCTCGCCTACATCGACGGCGCCGAGCTGATCATCCACAACGCGGCGTTCGATCTGGGCTTCCTGGATAACGAGCTGTCGCTGCTGGGCGACCACTACGGCAAGATCACCGACCGCTGCACGGTGATCGATACGCTGAAGATGGCGCGCGAGCGCTTCCCCGGCCAGCGCAATTCGCTGGATGCACTGTGCCGTCGCCTGGGCGTGGACAACGCCCACCGCCAGCTGCACGGCGGCCTGCTCGATGCCCAGATCCTGGGCGATGTGTACATCGCCCTGACCTCGGGCCAGGAAGAAATCGGCTTCGGCTCGGCCGATGAGCAGAAAACCGGCAGCGCCCACGCGCAGACCTTTGACACCTCGCGCCTGCTGCCACGCCCGCGCGTGGTTGCCACCGCCTCCGAGCTGGAAGCGCACGAAGCGCGGTTGGCCAAGCTGCGCAAGAAGGCCGGCCGCGCGATCTGGGATGGTGAGCCTGAAGCGGTGGAAGCGGTCAGCGCCTGACGGCCCGCCCCCGGTAGATCCCGGGCGTTGGTCGGGATGCCTGCCTCAATGACACCGCACCAGGATCACGGTGATGTTGTCCGAACCGCCGCCATCCAGCGCGGCGGCGACCAGCGTATCCACGCATTCCTGCGCACTGGCATCATCGAAGGCGAGGGTACGGGCGATGCCCTTGTCCTCGACCTCTTCGGTCAGCCCGTCGCTGCACAGCAGCAACTGCATGCCCGGGCGCAGCTCACCGGTGGTGGTCGCCACATTCAGGTGCGCCGGATCGGTTACGCCCAGCGCCTGGGTCACTACATTGCGATGCGGATGCGCACGCGCCTGCTCGGCGGTCAGATTGCCCTGCGCGACCAGTTCCTGGACCACGCTGTGATCCTGGCTGAGCTGGGCCAGCGTGCCGTCGCGCCACAGGTACGCGCGGCTGTCGCCGACCCACGCCACCTCATACCGACTGCCCTGCACACGGGCCGCCACCACGGTGGTGCCCATCGGCAGGCTGTCGTTGCGGCGGCGCGAGGTGCGGATGATCTCCTCATCGGCGATGCGGATCGCATGCGCCAGCGTCGCCCCGCGGCGGATCTCCCGCACGATGGTCTCGCGCGCCAGCGCACTGGCCACCTCACCGCAGGCGTGCCCGCCCATGCCATCGGCGACCAGCCACAGCGCCAGTTCGCCATCGCCGTAATACGTATCCTCATTGAGGTCACGGCGCAGGCCGGGGTGGGTCAGGTGTCCGAATTCGATCATGAAGGCGCGTGCCGGTGAGGATTGCGAGGGATAACGGCATGATCGCGGCCCGCCGGACATCCGGCAAGGCATCCATACAGAAGAAATTCACTTCTTTGCACGCAATGACTTGTCGCCAGCGCGTCCTGCCCGTATCATTCGCGTCCCGGTTCGCCGGGACCATCTGGAGAGGTGGCAGAGCGGTTGAATGTACCTGACTCGAAATCAGGCAGGCGTTTATAGCGCCTCGGGGGTTCGAATCCCCCCCTCTCCGCCAGATACATGAAAAAGGCCGCCCATTGGGTGGCCTTTTTCATGTCCGAGATCGGGCGTCTTCCGACCGCTACGAAATGAGCGGCGCCCAATTGCGGGGGGACGAGAACCCCCGACGGGGGTTCGACGGATCTGCAGGAGCAGATCCGGACAGACGAACGTCTGGCCCTGGAGCGCGCAAGCGCGGAAGGGCGGGGTTCAGGGGTG
>NZ_JASCOO010000218.1:0-209 GCF_029959485.1 Stenotrophomonas sp. PS02301 | reverse complement strand
GCGGCCGGCGTGCCGCGCAGCAAGGTGCTGATCAAGATCGCGGCAACCTGGGAAGGCGTGGAAGCGGCGCGCCAGCTGCAGGCCGAAGGGATCGACTGCAACCTGACGCTGATCTTCAATCCGACCCAGGCGCTGGCCTGCAGCGAGGCCGGGGCGTTCCTGATCTCGCCGTTCGTGGGCCGCATCCTGGATTGGTACGTGGCCAACGG
>NZ_JASCOO010000217.1:0-236 GCF_029959485.1 Stenotrophomonas sp. PS02301 | reverse complement strand
CGCCGCACCGGAAGACAGTGTCTGCGCCACCAGCGCGGCACCGGTAGCCGCGTTCATTGCCCCCTGCGCCTGCAGCTCGCCAATGCCCATCGCCCCGCCGCTGCGAAGCTGCGCATCGCCGCCGACCGTGGCAGTACGCATATCCAGCGCCCCGGCCGCCGCCACGTTCAGCGACTGCCCGATCACCGCCTGGGCCAGGCGTACATCCGCGTCGCCTTCAAGGCGCGCATCGCCAT
>NZ_JASCOO010000216.1:0-252 GCF_029959485.1 Stenotrophomonas sp. PS02301 | reverse complement strand
GCAGCGAGCCGGTGGCACCGAAACGATCCAGCAGATGGCGAACACGAGCGAACAGGGGCATGACTTCCAGCAGGGTCGGCGAAGCGTTATGGAATAATATAACATCAATCCTGACGCGCACCCTTGCGGGGGGGGGGGGGGGGGGGGGGGGGGGGGGGGGGGGGGGGGGGGGGGGGGGGGGGGGGGGGGGGGGGGGGGGGGGGGGGGGGGGGGGGGGGGGGGGGGGGGGGGGGGGGGGGGGGGGGGGGGGGG
>NZ_JASCOO010000215.1:0-253 GCF_029959485.1 Stenotrophomonas sp. PS02301 | reverse complement strand
CCCCCCCCCCCCCCCCCCCCCCCCCCCCCCCCCCCCCCCCCCCCCCCCCCCCCCCCCCCCCCCCCCCCCCCCCCCCCCCCCCCCCCCCCCCCCCCCCCCCCCCCCCCCCCCCCCCCCCCCCCCCCGCCCCCCCCCCCCCCCCCCCCCCCCCCCCCCCCCCCCCCCCCCCCCCCCCCCCCCCCCCCCCCCCCCCCCCCCCCCCCCCCCCCCCCCCCCCCCCCCCCCCCCCCCCCCCCCCCCCCCCCCCCCCCCC
>NZ_JASCOO010000214.1:0-294 GCF_029959485.1 Stenotrophomonas sp. PS02301 | reverse complement strand
ACCCACCCCTGCCCGCCCTTTGACAGGGTGTCGGTGTGCAATGGAAAAGCGGCGCTTGCTTGATGGCTCAGTCAACCTGCCCAGACTTCGCGGTGATCGAAACGCAAAACTGACACGGCGGTAGACGCCTTGCTGTGCCATGGCCACCAACCCACTGTCGAAGGGCGGGGGTGTGTGGGTTGGCGGGACCGTTGTGCCGCATGGATGCGGCTCACGAGCCCCCATGGATGGGTTTACGGCGCGCCCCGCGAACCCACACACCCCCCCCCAGCCCACGGACAGCCGGCGCTGACG
>NZ_JASCOO010000213.1:0-306 GCF_029959485.1 Stenotrophomonas sp. PS02301 | reverse complement strand
ACGTTCAGCGACTGCCCGATCACCGCCTGGGCCAGGCGTACATCCGCGTCGCCTTCAAGGCGCGCATCGCCATCGGCCATCAGGTCGCCCACGGCGAGCAGCCCACCTGCCGTGGCGGCCAGATCGCCCCCGCTGCGCAGCTGCTGCACATCCAACGCATCGGACGCCTCCAGCTGCATCGCCGCACCGGAAGACAGTGTCTGCGCCACCAGCGCGGCACCGGTAGCCGCGTTCATTGCCCCCTGCGCCTGCAGCTCGCCAATGCCCATCGCCCCGCCGCTGCGAAGCTGCGCATCGCCGCCGACC
>NZ_JASCOO010000212.1:0-330 GCF_029959485.1 Stenotrophomonas sp. PS02301 | reverse complement strand
ACTCACCGTGATCGGCGTCCAGCTTTTCCAGCAGATCCGGTGAAATCGTCAGGCGATCGCAGCCTGCCAGCGCCTCGATCTGCGCCGTCGAACGGAACGACGCGCCCATCACCACCGTCGGCGAACCACGACGCTTGAACTCGGCATACACGCCGCGCACGAACACCACGCCCGGGTCTTCATCGATGGTCGCCGGCGCCTGCCCGTTGGCCACGTACCAATCCAGGATGCGGCCCACGAACGGCGAGATCAGGAACGCCCCGGCCTCGCTGCAGGCCAGCGCCTGGGTCGGATTGAAGATCAGCGTCAGGTTGCAGTCGATCCCTTCGG
>NZ_JASCOO010000211.1:0-330 GCF_029959485.1 Stenotrophomonas sp. PS02301 | reverse complement strand
ACTCACCGTGATCGGCGTCCAGCTTTTCCAGCAGATCCGGTGAAATCGTCAGGCGATCGCAGCCTGCCAGCGCCTCGATCTGCGCCGTCGAACGGAACGACGCGCCCATCACCACCGTCGGCGAACCGCGGCGCTTGAACTCGGCATACACGCCGCGCACGAACACCACGCCCGGGTCTTCATCGATGCTGGCCGGCGCCTGGCCGTTGGCCACGTACCAATCCAGGATGCGGCCCACGAACGGCGAGATCAGGAACGCCCCGGCCTCGCTGCAGGCCAGCGCCTGGGTCGGATTGAAGATCAGCGTCAGGTTGCAGTCGATCCCTTCGG
>NZ_JASCOO010000210.1:0-383 GCF_029959485.1 Stenotrophomonas sp. PS02301 | reverse complement strand
ACTGGGAAGAAGAAAGAGGAAAAGTGCAAGATGAATAGCCAGTGCAATATATATACATGTATACTTAACAGATATGGAATGGTTGGCGAAGTAAATTTTTGGCGACGCGGTATGCGGAGTTGTAAGATGTACTACGATCGTATAGTGTACTGCGGCAAAATGTTAGTGCAGGAAAGCGGGAAGGAAAAAGAAGCAACTAAACGAGGGTGTAGAAAAAGACGAAGAGGAAAGGATTAACCGTAGAAGAGAGGGAAATGGAGGGAAGAGAACAAAACCGGAGTGTTTTTTTTTTGTAGGAATATCGGAGGAGAATATTGTTTGTACATATCAAGTAGTAGCAACCCAATGAGCATAATGGAGTGCTTAACTCTTCAGAAAAATAG
>NZ_JASCOO010000020.1:0-50245 GCF_029959485.1 Stenotrophomonas sp. PS02301 | reverse complement strand
TGAAACCCATCCCCATCCCCATCCCCATCCATCCCAGCGCGCGCCGTCGGGGCGCGCGCCTTCTTCCGGCCCACCGCTGCCGGCACGGCCATTGCGCGTCATCCTGGTGATGCGCCCTCAGACGAACATGCCGCCCGACGCCTCCACCCGCTGCGCATTGATCCATGCCGTCTGCGGCGACAGCAGCGCCACCGCCACCGGGCCGATGTCATCGGGCTTGCCAGGACGGCCCATCGCGGTCACCGAGGACACCATCGCGTTGACCTGCGCATCGTCGCGCACGCGGCCGCCGCCGAAGTCGGTCTCGATCGCGCCCGGGGCCAGCGTGTTGGCACTGATGCCACGTGCGCCCAGCTCCTTGGCCAGGTAACGGGTAAACACTTCGATGCCGCCTTTCATCATCGCGTAGGCCGAACTGCCCGGCAGCGAGAACCGCGCCAGCCCGCTGGACACGTTGAGGATGCGACCGCCGTCGGCGATCAGCGGCAGCACCGCCTGGGTCAGGAAGTAGGGCCCCTTCAGATGCACGGCGACCAGTGCATCGAACTGGTCGACCGTGGTGTCGGCGATCATCGCGTGCAGGCCTTCGCCGGCGTTGTTGAGCAGCCCCTGCAGATGGGACTCGCCCCAGCCCTCCAGCACGCTGCGAACCTGGCCGGCGAAGGCACCGAAGCCGGCGCTGTCGGCCATGTCCAACGGAATCGCGGCGGCACGGCGCCCCAACGCGTTGATGCGGGCGACCGCCTCCTGAGCGGCCTCGGCCTGGCTGCGGTAGGTGAGGATGATGTCGGCGCCATCGGCCGCCAGTGCGAGGGCGGCGTTGCGGCCGAGGCCACGGCTGCCGCCGGTGATCAGAACGACTCGGGTTGTCTTGCTCATGTCAATGCACCTGCCTGGGGAATGGGAGGCCAGCGTATTGGTGTTGCAGGGCTGCATAAATCGGCGGATGCTGATTTGACTGTCCATACATCACGAACAATCAATGGATCGCCTCGATCAACTGCGCTGCTTCCTGCGGGTCGCCGAACTGGGCTCGTTCACCGGCGCGGCCGACAGCCTCGGCCTGCCCAAGGCCAGCGTATCGCTGGCGGTGCAACGTCTGGAGGCGGAGGTCGGCGTACAGCTGCTGCACCGGACCACGCGCCGGGTGCAGCTCACCGCTGATGGTGCCCAGTTCCAGACCCGCGCCCACGATCTGCTGCATGACATGGACGACCTGCAGGGCATGTTCCGGGTCGATACCAGCCAGTTGAAGGGCCGCCTGCGGGTGGACATGTCCAGTGGGCTGGCCCGGCAGTTGGTGATCCCACAGCTGCCGGGCTTCCTCGCGCAGCATCCGGGGGTGGAGATCGAGCTGAGCGGTACCGACCGCCGGGTCGATCTGATCCGCGAGGGGTTCGACTGTGTGCTGCGGGTCGGCCCGCTGGATGACAACACGCTGGTGGCCCGCCCGCTGGGACGGCTGCCGATCGTCAACTGCGCCAGTCCCGCGTACCTGGCCGCGCGCGGTATACCGGTCACGCTGGATGATCTGGCCGGCCATGCGCTGGTGCACTACGTGGGCACTCTGGGCCAGCGCTCGCCCGGCTTCGAGTACCACGATGGCGAGGGCTATCGCAGCCTGCCGATGCGCGGCGCGGTGACGGTCAACAGTGGCGACGGGTATACCGCTGCGGCGCTGGCCGGACTGGGGATCATCCAGGTGCCCCGGCTGGGCGTCCGGCGCGCGCTGGCGGACGGCACGCTGGTGGAGATCCTGCCGGACTGTCTGGCCGAGCCGATGCCGGTCTCCCTTCTGTACGCCCAGCGCCGCCATCTGCCGCGCCGGGTCGCGGCGTTCATGGAATGGGCGGCCACGGTGATCCGGCCGGAGCTGCTGCCGCAGGCGTGAGAGCGCGATGCGCGCCCGATCTGAATGAAACCGCACCTTCTCGCACATTTCCGCACACATGCGCACGCGAATCGTCGTTTCGTGCTAAGGTTCGATCCAGATACAGGCGCATACGTGCACGTTCGTGCATGTTCAGGCAAGCCGCCGCCGCGCCTCCGCCCTGAACCGAGGTTACCCATGACTACCCAGGACGCCCTGCCGGGCGAGCGCCAACAGACCATCCTTCGCCTGCTGCGCGAACACGGCCGCGTGATGTCGGCCCAGCTGGCCGTCGAACTGCAGGTCTCGGAGGATTCGATCCGCCGTGACCTGCGTGAGCTGGCCGCGCAGGGTCTGTGCCGCAAGGTGCATGGCGGCGCACTGCCGGCGGCCCCGGCGTTTCCGGCGCTGGCCGAGCGCCACGAAAAGAACCATGACCGCAAGCTCGCGTTGGCCCGGATCGCCGCCGCGCAGGTGCTGCCCGGTGAGCTGGTGTTTCTCGACGCCGGTTCGACCAACAGCGTGATTGCCAGTTGCCTGCCCGCGGATCAGGGCGTGCGCGTGGTGACCAACGCCCCGGATATCGCGCTGGCCTTGATGGCGCGTCCGGGCATCGAGGTCAGCCTGGTCGGCGGCCGCGTGGACCCGCGCATCGGCGCGACCGTGGGCGCGCAGGCGCTGGAAGCGGTCGCCGCACTGCGCGTGGACGTGTGCTTTGTCGGCACCTGCGCGGTGGATGCCGACGCTGGCATCTGGGCGGTGGATGGCGAGGAAGCAACGCTCAAGCGCGCCCTGCTCGCCGCGAGCAGCCGCTGCGTGGTGGTGGCCACGAACGACAAGCTGGGTGCGCAGGCCTCGCACCGGATCGGTGATGTGGACCAGATCGATCTGCTGGTCGTCGAGGCCGACGCGCCGCCTGCACAGGTCGCCGCGTTCGAGCGTCGTGGCGTTGCTCTCCAGCGCGCCGCGCAGCACTGAGGTCCGGACCCATGTCGACACTTTCCGCGCCCTCGTCCCTCCTCGCCCGCGGCCAGCAGCACGCCACCCGCGCCGCCTTCTTCCTGCCCGGCTTCGCCACCGCCGCCTGGGCGCCGCTGGTCCCGTTCGCCAAGAACCGCACCGGTCTGGATGAAGGCTCACTCGGCCTGGTGCTGCTGTGCCTGGGCGCCGGTTCGCTGCTGGCGATGCCGATCGCGGGCATGCTCGCCGCACGCCACGGCTGCCGCGCCGTCATGATCGCCACGCTGGTGATGGTGATCGCCACCCTGCCCCTGCTGGCCATCGCGCCCTCGCCAGTGACCCTGGGCCTGGTGCTGTTCGTGTTCGGTGCCGGCGTGGGCGCCTGCGACTGCGTGATGAACATGCAGGCGATCATGGTGGAGCGCGACAGCGGCCGGCCGATGATGTCCGGCTTCCATGCCTTCTACAGCATCGGCGGTGCGGTCGGCGCCGGTGCGATGACCGCCCTGCTGGCGCTTCACCTGCCGCCGTGGCTGGTGTGCCTGCTGGCCTCGGCGGTGATGGCCGCGCTGCTGGCCATCTCGCTGCCGTACTGGCGGACCGACAAGGCACCCAGCGATGCGCCGATGTTCGCGGTGCCGCACGGCGTGGTGCTGGCGATCGGCGTGCTGTGTTTCGTGGCGTTCCTGGCCGAAGGCTCGGTGCTGGACTGGAGCGCGGTGTTCCTGCATGAAGTGCAGCACGTAGATCCCTCCCGCGCCGGCCTCGGTTATCTGGCCTTTGCCATCGCGATGACGATCACCCGGCTGGTCGGCGATGGCGTGGTGGCCAAGCTCGGCCGCCATCGTTCGATCCTGATCGGCAGCCTGGTGGCGGCATCCGGCTTCGCCCTGGCAACGTTCGCCACCTGGATGCCACTGGCACTGTGCGGCTATGCGCTGGTCGGCCTGGGCTGCGCCAACATCGTTCCGGCGCTGTTCTCGATGGCCGGCAACCAGAAGGTCATGCCAGAGAGCCTGGCCATCCCGGCGATCACCACGCTCGGCTATGCCGGTGTGTTGGCCGGCCCGGCATTGATCGGCTTCGTCGCGCAGGCCAGCAGCCTGGTGTTCGCGTTCAGCGCGGTGGCGGTGACACTGGTGCTGGTGGGGCTGTGCGCGCGGTGGGTGCGCGCCTGAGGCTGCCCACGCCGCTCAGACGCTAGCGCCCGTAACGCGCGAGGATCACCAGCGCCAGCAGCATGATCGCGCTCAGTACCAGCACCATCAGGAAGATCATGCGCCAGCGCGCGGCCTTGCCCTGTTCGCGGCGCAGGCGCTGGCGGTAGGCCGGGTCACGCAGATAACGGATGGGGCTGACCCTGAACAGCGGCGCCAACAGCAGATCGATCACCTCGAGCATGCCTGCCTCCTTGGCCCGGGCTGCGGGCGCTGCGCCAGCGTTGCATGTGGCGCGGGCCCGGGCAATGCCCCGGCCGCGATAACGCACATGATTCCCATTTGCTGTACGATCCGCCGGCTTTTTCCCAGGCGCGCACGCGCGACCTGCCCCCTGCCCGCTCCGGACCGCCGTACGCATGCACCCCCTTCCCGCACGCCCCTCTCTCGCCGCGATCGCGGCCGCCATCGGTTTGGCGATGGCCAGCGCGCCGCACTTGGCAGCAGCCCAGGTCACCCCGTCCACCGCCACGGACCTGGACACGGTCAAGGTCACCGGCAACTGGCTGGACAACCCCACCGAAGCCAAGCTGCTCGACCACCCGGGTGCGCGCAGCATCGTCGAAGCGCAGCGCATCGCCGAGAGTGGCTCGACCAGCGTGCGTGACGTGCTGCGCCAGATCCCGGGCGTGCAGGTGCAGGAAAGCAACGGCACCGGCGGCAGCGATGTGTCGCTCAATGTGGGCGTGCGCGGCCTGACCTCGCGCCTGTCGCCGCGCTCCTACGTGCTGATGGACGGCGTGCCGATGTCCTACGCGCCCTATGGCCAGCCGCAGCTGTCGCTGGCCCCGGTCGCGCTGGGCAATCTGGAATCGGTGGACGTGGTGCGCGGCGCCGGCTCGGTCCGCTACGGGCCACAGAACGTGGGCGGCATCATCAACTTCGTGACGCGCGCGATTCCGAAGGACTTCGCCGGCTCGCTGGGCTTCGCGTCGGAGATGTACGGCCAGGGTGGCAACCTGAAGACCGTCCCCAGCCTGTTCCTGGGCGGAACCACCGACGGTGGCCTCGGCGCGGCGCTGCTGTACTCCGGCACCCATGGCGACGGCTGGCGCAGCAGCAACGACAAGACCGACATCGACGATGTCCTGCTCAAGGCGTCCTATGCGCTGGGCAACGCGGGCGACCTGGCGATGTCGTTGCATCACTTCGAAGGCAGCGGGCGCATGCCCGGAGGCCTGACCACCGCCGAGTACGCGGCCGATCCGTTCCAGTCCACCCGGCCCTATGACGTGTTCAACGGGCGCCGCAGCGATGGCTCGCTGAAGTACAGCTACAGCGATGGCAGCAACAACCTCGAGGTGCTGGGTTACTACGTGGATTCCTTCCGCGGCAGCTACATCGAGCAGGACGGTAGCGGTGCCAGCAACGGCCAGCGCCGGCTCACCGCTGCCCCGCGCAGCTACCACTACCTGGGCGTGGAGCCCCGCTATTCGCGCCTGTTCACTACCGGCACCGTGGTGCAGGAAGTGAGCGTGGGCTACCGCTACCTGAAGGAGGCCAGCAGCGAGGTGGCCTCGCGCACCAGCTACTACCGCCCGAACGCTGCGGTGGCCGGCGTCGATCTGCCGCTGCTGCCCTACCAGACCAGCCGCGGCGGCACGACCGCCAACGCGTTCTACATCGATGACCGCATCGACATCGGCAACTGGACCATCACCCCGGGCGTGCGCGTGGAAGACATCCGCACCTTCAACACCGTCACCAACGTGGCCACCAGTGGCGCGGTCACCAGCGTGCTGACCCCAAGCATCGACTCGCGCGAGACCCTGCCGACGCTGTCGGTGCTGTACCGCCTGACCGATCACTGGTCGCTGTTCGCCAATGGCGGCAAGTCATTCGGCCCGCAGCAGTACAGCCAGCTGGCCTCGACCACCGAAGGCCTGCACCCGGAGTCCGCGACCACCTATGAGCTGGGCACGCACTACACCGGCAACGGCCTGAGCGGTGAGTTCACCCTGTTCAACGTCGACTTCGACAAGGAACTGCAGCTGGCCCGCTCGATCGTCGGCGAAGGCATGTGGACCGACCTGGGCGCGACCCGTCACCGCGGCGCGGAATCGGCGCTGCGCTACGAGATGGGCCAGTTCAACGACGCACTGGCCGGCCTCCAGCTCTCGATGACCTACACCTGGACCGAGGCCACCGCCCGCGCCGGTGCGTTCGCCGGCAAGGACCTGCCGTTGTACTCACGGAATGTGGGCTCGTTCGGCGCGCGTTATGCGATCGACCGCTGGACCTTCAACGCCGATGTGTTCGCCCAGTCCGGCCAGCGCTCGCCGGGCACCCCGAACCCGGGCGCCACCTATGTGACCGAGGAAGACCCGACCGGCCGCCTCGGCGACATCCCCGGCTACGCCACCGTGGCCGTGCGCGCCGGCTACGACTTCGGGCCGGAGCTGCACGATCTGAAGCTGGCGATCGGGGTCAAGAACCTGTCCGACCGCCGTTACTACACGCGCTCCACCGACAACAACGGCGGCAAGTTCGTCGGCCAGCCGCGCACGCTGTACCTGCAGGGCACGATCGCGTTCTGAGGTGCCTGCACATTGCGCGGCCCACGTGGTCGCGCAGCGCAACAAGGGCGCGGCGGCCGCTGGCGTTACCATCGGGTGACTGCTTAACGGATGCGTACCATGACGGCCCTGTCCTTCGATCCCCGCCCGCGCCGCGCGGCCTTCCGTGCACTGCATGACACGGGCTGCTTCGTGCTGCCCAATCCGTGGGATGCGGGCAGCGCACGTTACCTGCACAGTCTCGGCTTCCAGGCGCTGGCGTCGACCAGTTCCGGCTATGCGTGGAGCCAGGCCCAGGCCGATGGATCGCTGACGCTGGATGAAACACTCGCCCATCTCCATTCCCTCGCCGCTGCGACCCCGCTGCCGTTGAACGCCGATTTCGGCGATGGCTTCGGCACGCTGGACGCGGTGGGCGGCAACGTCACCCGCGCCATCGCCACCGGCGTGGCCGGCATCTCCATCGAGGACGCCAGCCCGGATCCCGCGCATCCGTTGCGCACGCTGGACGACGCGGTAGCACGGGTCCGTGCCGCGCGCCGTGCGATCGACGCGTCTGGCCAGGACGTGCTGCTGATCGGCCGCGCCGAGAACTTCTTCGTCGGCCGCCCCGACCTGGACGATGCGATCACCCGTCTGCGTGCCTATGCAGAAGCCGGTGCGGATTGCCTGTATGCGCCGGGCATCACCACCCGCGAGCAGATCGAAGCGGTGGTGGCCGCGGTGGCGCCGCGACCGGTCAACCTGCTGGTTGGCAGCGCGCTGCCGTTCACCCTGCAGGACATCGCCGGTATGGGCGTGCGCCGGGTCAGTGTCGGAGGTGCGATGGCGCGCACCGCCTGGGGCGGGATGATGCGGGCCTCGCAGCTGCTGATGGACGAGGGCCGCTTCGACGGGTTCGCCGATGCGGCCTCCGGGGCAGTGCTGAACCAGTTGTTCCGTTGATCGGGCTCAGTGACTGGACAGCACCACCACCGCACCGGTGACCAGCGCGATCCCCACCCAGCCGATCGGGCGCAGGCGGTTGCCGAACAGCGCGCGCCCGCAGAGGGCCGTGCCGATCACGCCGATGGCACCCCACATCGCATAGGCCGTGGCCAGATCCATGGTTTTGACCGCCTGGCCGAGCAGCGCGAAGGCGATCCAGACCAGCACGATCGCGGCCAAACCCCAGGCGGGCTTACGGAAGCCATCGGACTTGGCCACCATCATGTTGGCCGCGATATCGATCAGTGCCGAGCACAGCACGAAAAGGAAGGCAGTGAGGTTCATGGCGTGTGCGCCTCGCCGAGGGTGACGCAGACGATGCCGACCGCCGCCATCACCAGCCCGATCATCTGCTGCACGGACAGACTGTCCTTGAACACGACAATGCCGACCACTGTCAGCAGCGTCAGGCCCAGGCCTTCCCACACGGCGTAGGCCACGCCGACCGCAATGCCACGCACGGACAGCGCCAGGAAGTAATACGAAATGGCCAGGGCGACGGCCATCACGACATAGCCCAGATAGCCGCCATGACGGGCGGCATCGGCCATGAATGAGGTGCCGACCACTTCAGCGACGATCGCCACGGTCAGGCAGGCCCAGGCGATCAGACCGCCACGGGCACGCGGTTGTGGATGCACCTGTGTGTGCATGGAAAGCTCCTTGGATGCACCTACGTCGCTGTTGACCGGGTGATCTGTGTGATGACACCGGAGCGACGCGCCCATTATCATCGCCGTTTCCATCAGGCCAAAGATGGAATCCATCGATAAAGGCGATACATCCATGCGCTACGGCCCCGAATCCCTGCACGCCTTCGTGGAAGCGGCGGCCCTTGGCACGTTCTCCGCCGCCGCGCGGCGCCTGAAAAAGACCCAGTCGACCATCAGCACTGCGATCGCCACGCTCGAGGCCGACCTGGGCCTCACGCTGTTCGACCGCAGCGGCCGCTACCCGGTGCTGACCGAGGACGGCCGCAAGGTGCTCGGCCATGCGCAGGAAATCCTCGCTGCCGCCGACCGTCTGGAGCAGCTCAGCATCCGCTTGGCGGATGAGGTAGAGCCACGCCTGAGCCTGGTGTTTTCAGACATCTATCAGCTCAATCCGGACCAGCATCTGCTGCGCCGGTTCGAGCAGCGTTTTCCAGATATCGAACTGGAGTGGCTGGATGCTGAAGGCAGTGACGTGCTCGATGTGGTGCAGCGTGGGCGTGCCCATCTCGGGCTGATGCCGCATCAGCCGGCCTACCCGTCCGAACTGGCGGTGCGCGCCCTGCCCCTGCGCGCAGAGATGGCGGTGTTTGTTGCCGCCGGTCATCCGCTGGCCGCACTGCACGCGCCGGAAGAATCCCACCTGGCCAGCCACCGCCAGATCTGCCTGAGCGGCGATAAGGCACGCGAAGGCCACGCGCGCGGGCGCACGTGGTCGGCCTCGGACTATTTGATGGTGCTGGAGATGGCCGAGGATGGCTTCGGATGGGCCGAACTACCGCGTGCGCTGGTGGCGCGGTACGGCAGGGGCATGCTGGTGGAGCTGCCCCTGCCCGGCTGGCCGCGGCTGGTCTCCATGGATGCGGTATGGCACAAAGGCGCGCCGCTGGGGCCAGCGGCGCTGTGGTTGCTGGATCAGTTTCTGGGGGCAGCCAACGCGTAATCGATCGCCGCGCAGATCGCCGCCACCTGGGCGTCATTGCACTGCTGCGGGGTGGCGCGCGGGCTGTCCGGATACACCTCGGTCGTGGTGGTGTAGCTCGCGCCGCTGACGCTGGCGCACAGGCCCAGCTTTTCCAGCGGGTACTCGATCACCCCGGGGGCGACCACCGGGGAACCGATGATCTCGCCCTTCTCGTCGGCCGGCGCGATGTGGGTCACCCGCTCCACCGCCGCATTGACCGCGGTCTGGAACGCAGGCTGCGGGTTCTCGCTGTCATCGACAAGATAGAAACCATCGGGAATCAGCCCCGGCTCGAACGGCTTGCCGTCGCGTGCGGCCAGGGCCGGGCGGAACTCGGTTTCATCCGTGTCGGTCGTTTCGTGCAGGTCGATATGCATCGCGATGCTGCCGCGCAGCGGCGCGACGAGGGCCATCAGCGCCGCGGACTCGGCCGCCGGGCTGTTGGCCATGAACGAGCGGTTCGGATCGATCGCATCGGCGTTCCAGCGCTGGATGCGCTCGTAACCCCACGGGCTGACGCAGGGCACCACCAGCAGATTGGCGCGCCCGGCATACTCCGCTGCGCGGGTCTGCAGGAACTGCAGTGCGCCCTGCACGCCGCTGGTTTCGTAGCCATGGATGCCGCCGGTGACCAGCATCGTCGGCAACGCCGGATTCCAGTCGCGGCTGCGCACCGCGAACAGCGGGTACTGGTCCGGCGCGTAATCCAGCGTGCCGTACTGGCTCACATCGAACGCATCGCGCAGCGCGTCGACCGCTGGCAGGACATCATCGGCATAACGCCGTTGCGGCACCTGGCGGGCACGCCACTGCGCCTTCTCCGCTGCGCCCCAGGGCTGGCCGGGGGTGCCGATGGGATAGAAGGGGGCATTGGTCATGGCGTGCTCGTCTGTGTTGCGGGTGGAAAGGTGATTTTACCATTGCCGCCCACCCGGACTCCCACCTCCCACCTCCCGCTTACCGCTTACCGCTTACCGCTTACCCTCGGCCAAGCTGCGCGATCGCCTCATCGACCGGCTGATCGCCGTCGGTCAACTCGATGATCGTGTGCCGCAGCTTCGGATGTTCCACCAGCGCCACCAACGCGGCAGCCACATCCGCGCGCGGGATATCGCCATAGGCGATCGCCGGGCCGGCCGTGACGCGGCCCGTGCCTGCTGCATCTTTCAAGGTGCCCGGGCGCAGGATCACCCAGTCCAGATCGGTCGCGGCCAGATACACATCGGCGCGCTTCTTGACCGTCATGTAATTCTCGAAGCCCTCACCCATGCCCTTGTTGCGGCCGGCTTCCGGGAATGCCGAGACCAGCAGGAAGCGGCGCACGCCCGCCTGCCGGGCGGCATCCACCGCCAGTTCAAGACCACGGCCGTCGATGGCGTTGGTCACTTCCACCCCTGCGCCACCGGCACCGGCCGTGAAAACAACCACGTCACTGCCGCGCATCTGGCCGGCCAGCGTGTCCACGTCGGTGGCGGTGAGATCACCGGTGACCGGCGTTGCACCCAGGTCGCTCAGTTCAGCGGCCTGCTCGGCGCGTCGATGCAGCGCACGTACGTGATGCTGCTTGTCGGCCAACTGCTTGACCAGATGACGGCCGACCTTGCCGGCCGCGCCAACGATGAAGACAGTGCTCAAGACGGTTCTCCTGTTTCAATCCGCCTGTGAGGGTACGCAGGTGGATGTGACCCGGCCGTCCCCATCGCGGGGCGTGGTTCAGTTGCCGCTGTACTGCGCGTCGCTGACCTGCTCCATCCACGTCACCGGTGAGCCATCGACTGCTTCGGCGATCGCGATATGGGTCATTGCGGTGGCCGCTTTCGCGCCATGCCAATGCTTGACGCCCGGCGGGATCCAGACGATGTCGCCCGGGCGGATCTCCCGCACGGGTTTGCCCCATTCCTGCACGCTGCCCACCCCTGCGGTGACGATCAGGGTCTGACCCAGTGGATGGGTATGCCACGCGGTGCGTGCGCCGGGCTCGAAGGTGACCGTGGCCCCGCCGACGCGCGCAGGCGCATCGGTCTGGAACGGTGCATCGATGCGCACACGGCCGGTGAAGTAGTCCGCCGGGCCGGCCGCCGAAGGGGCGGTACCGGCACTGGTGATGCGGATGGGCGCGGTCTCGGCGGGTACGGTGGCCACCATGGAAAGCGACAGTGCTGCGGTGAACAGGTCCATGGAGCGATCTCCTGTGGGGAGCGGCGGTTCGCGCCGCCGGGAGGGTCACTGTAGGCCTGCCCCCGCGCGGGCACTAGCCGCCCCGATCGGCATGCAGCCATGACCGCAGCTCATCAATCACGAAACAAAGCCGCTTGAGTTCATCAGTCCGCCGCCCTCATCATGGGCGCGCATGACTGCCATGCGCTCTTGGCCCCGCCTCATGGCCCGCGAGAACTTCAACGATCTGCAGGTGTTCGTCACCGTCGCGCGCGAGCGCAGCTTCACCCGTGCGGCCGCGCAGTTGGGTGTCTCGCAGTCCGCACTCAGCCACACGGTGCGCGGGCTGGAAGAGCGCCTCGGGGTGCGCCTGCTGACCCGCACCACGCGCAGCGTCTCGATGACCGAGGCCGGCGAGCGGCTGTACGAGACCGTCGCACCGCGCATGCAGGAGATCGAGGCCGAGGTCGCCGCGATCAGCGAGTACCGTGACCGGCCCGCTGGCACGATCCGCATCACCACGGCCGAGCATGCCGCCAACACGCTTGTGTGGCCCCGGCTGTCCGCCGTGCTGCCCGCCTACCCCGACCTGCATGTGGAACTGACCATCGACTATGGCCTGGCCGACATCGTCGCCCAGCGCTACGACATCGGCATCCGCCTGGGAGGCCGCGTGGCCAAGGACATGATTGCCGTGCCGATCAGCCCGCCGCTGCGCATGGCGATCGTGGCCAGCCCGGCCTACTTCGCCACGCATGCCGCGCCGCAGCTGCCGGCCGACCTGGCCGCGCACAACTGCATCGGGCTGCGCCTGCCCACCCACGGCGGGCTGATGGTGTGGGATCTGGAGAAGGACGGCGAGGAAGTGAACGTGCGCGTGGATGGTCAGTGGACCTTCAACGGCAGCAGCGCGATCCATCGTGCCGCACTCGTTGGTGCGGGCCTGGCCTATCTGCCCGAGGACATGGTGCGCGATGACATCGCCGCCGGCACCTTGCGGCGTGTCATGGAGGACTGGTGCGACCCGTTCGACGGGTACTACGCCTACTATCCCAGCCGCCGGCAATCCTCGAGCGCCATGAAGGTCGTGATCGAGGCGTTGCGCGCAGGCCGGTAGAACCGACCGTGTACATCAGGGACGCAGCAGCACCTTGCCGTTGCGGCCCGGCTCCAGGCTGGCCTTGGCGGCAGCGGCCACCTCGTCCAGACCGAACACGCCGTCCACCGGCAGGCTCAATCCACCGCGCGCGGCCAGCTGCAGCAGTTCGCCAACGAGGCGACGCTTGTCCTCCGGCGCCATCGCCTGGCTGACCTTGCTGCCCCAGAACCCCTTCACCGTCGCCTGCTTGAAGATCACATCGCCCGAACTGAGCTGCATCGGCTCCCCGGTCATGGAGCCGAACGAGACCAGCGTGCCGCCATCGCCCAGCAGCGTCATCAGCTCGCTGCTGGCGCGTCCGCCAACCGAATCCACGGCGGCGGCGATCGAGGCCTTGCCGACCTTGGCCTGCACGTGGGCCATCCAGTCCGACTGCGCGGTGGAGATGGTGTGGTCGATGCCGAGCTCAGCCATTTCTGCCACGCCGGCATCGCGCCGCACCAGGTTGATGCAGTGCACCCCACGCGCCTTGGCCAGCATCGCCAAGGCCTTGCCGACCGCGCCATTGGCCGCGTTCTGGAGGATCCACTGGCCTTCCTTCACCTGCAGGAATTCCAGCAGCATCAGGGCACTGAGCGGCATGGCGATGAGCTGCGCGGCCGTGTTGTCATCGATGCTGTCCGGCATGGGGATGACCATGCGCGCCGGCGCGATGAAGTATTCGGCCCAGGTGCCATGCACCGAGGCGGCGCTGACCCGCTGGCCGATCTTCAGGCCCTCGACGCCCTCGCCCAGCGCCTCGATCACACCGGTGCCTTCGCTGCCGCCGACCGCAGGCAGCTCGGGCTTGTAGCCGTACTGGCCACGCACGGTCCACAGGTCGTGGTTGTGGATGGGCGCCAGGACGGTACGGATCCGCACCTCACCGGCCGCGGGGGTCGGCTGCGGCACATCGCCGCCGTGCAGGACCTGGGTCGGATCGCCAAAGGCGGTGTGGACGGCAGCGCGCATCAGCAGCGCTCCTTCATCACGATGTTCATGGGGGTGTCTCCTGCAGAAAGAATCAACGGCGATGACGGTGGGCGGCGGCGATCGCGCGCGGCTGGCGGTATGCGCGTACGCGCAGCCAGACCGTCTGGATCACCACGATGATGATCAGCACCAGCGCCAGGGTGGCGATGTTGGCCGCGCCCGGCAGGTCCCAGCCGGACTGTTTGACGTACATGCCGGCCAGCGCCCAGATGACGGCGGCTGGATAGGCGAAATGCCCGCGAAGCAGCTGGTTGACCACCAGCACCAGCAGCGTGGCCAGGACCAGCAGCACCAGGCTCCAGCCGAGCATGTTGTCCGTCGGCAGCCAGCCGTAGGCGACGATCACCTGGGCGGTATTGAGGTAGGCCGCCAACGACAGCCAGCCGGCGTGCAGGCCCAGCGGGTACGCCGCCCAGGCACGCTGCCCGCCCGGGGCGGTGATCGGCGAGGCGCGGTAGGCGGCCACGATCAGGCAGAGCAAGGCGGCCCAGATGATGGCCAGCGCCGGCAGGAACCACTGGTTGGAGAACACCGGCATCCAGACGGCGGTCAGCGCGAAGCCCGCCGCGGCCCACGGGCGCACGCCGGTGATGTCCGGCTTGCGCAGGCGCAGCTGCCAGAACCCGAACAGCACATCCCACAGGAAGATCAGGCCCCAGATCGCGAAGGCGTACCCGGCAGCGACCAGCAACGTGGGGTACTGGTCGGAGACTGCACCGTTGGTCGGGCCGAACATGCCGGTCTGTGAGAACCACGCCACCACGGGCATGGCCAATGCGGCCAACAACACGATCCAACGCATGCACCCACTCCAGCTGAAAAGAGCGGTGACGATACGCGGTTCAGGGTTAAGGCGTTGGGATGCCTCAGATTGCAAAGCCTTACTAACATAGCCTCTGCTATATTGCGGCCGTGGACAGTCAACGCCGCCCCGAGAGCTCCCCCGCCTGGCCGTCGTCGGCCGGGCATACGCCCAGCCTGGGCGAGATGAACGCCAGCGTCGCGGTGCCTACGGGTGGACATTGGTGGTTCCGCCTGCTGGCCTTCCTCGGCCCGGGCTACATGATTTCGGTCGGCTACATGGACCCCGGCAACTGGGCCACCGATATCGCGGGCGGTGCGCAGTTCGGCTATCTGCTGCTCTCGGTGATCCTGCTCTCCAACCTGATGGCGATCGTGCTGCAGGGGCTGTCGGCACGCCTGGGCATCGCGACCGGGCGTGATCTGGCGCAGGCCTGCCGGGACCACTACTCACGCCCGGTGAACCTCGGCCTGTGGCTGCTGTGCGAGATCGCGATCATCGCCTGCGACCTGGCCGAGGTGATCGGCACCGCGATCGCCTTGAAGCTGCTGTTCAGCATCCCGCTGCTGGCCGGCGCGATCATCACGGCGGTAGACGTGGTGCTGGTGCTGCTGCTGATGAACCGCGGCTTCCGCGCCCTGGAGGCGTTCGTGATCGCGCTGCTGCTGGTGATTTTCGGTTGCTTTGCGATCCAGATGGTCATCGCTGCGCCGCCGCTGCAGGCGGTGCTCGCCGGGTTCATTCCGCACGCGCAGGTGGTGACCGACCCCAAGGCGCTGTACCTGGCGATCGGCATCATCGGTGCCACCGTGATGCCGCACAATCTGTACCTGCACTCCTCCATCGTGCAGACCCGCGCTTATCCGCGCACCGATGCCGGACGCCGCAGTGCGCTGCGATGGGCGGTGACGGACAGCACCATCGCGTTGATGCTCGCGCTGTTCATCAATGCCTCGATCCTGATCCTGGCCGCCGCCGTGTTCCATGCGCAGGGCCGTACCGACGTGCAGGAGATCGAGCAGGCGTATGAGCTGCTGGCGCCGATGCTCGGCGTCGGGCTGGCCTCGACCCTGTTCGCGGTCGCCCTGCTCGCCTCGGGCATCAACTCCACCGTGACGGCGACGCTGGCCGGCCAGATCGTGATGGAGGGTTTCCTGCGCCTGCGGATCGCCCCGTGGGCACGGCGCTTGATCACCCGCGGCATCGCGATCGTGCCGGTGGTGGTGGTCACCGCGATCTATGGGGAGCAAGGCACCGCGCGATTGCTGGTGCTGAGCCAGGTACTGCTCTCGATGCAGCTGCCGTTCGCGGTGGTGCCGCTGGTGCGGTTCGTCTCGGACAAGGCCAAGATGGGGGCGCTGGTGGCGCCACGCTGGCTGATCGTCCTGTCCTGGCTGATCGGCGGCATGATCATCGTGTTGAACGTGAAGCTGTTGGTGGATGTGTGGCGGGGCTGAGCGGTGGCACTTGACCTCAACGTTGGTTGAGGTGGCACAGTGCAGCCTCCTTATTCCACTGGCAACGCCAGATCGAGCCCTGTAATGACCGACACCTCGCAGCACGCGTTATGGAATGGCCCGGCCGGTGAGGCCTGGGTGGAGGCGCAGCGCATTCTCGATCAGATGTTCACGCCGCTGGCCACTCACCTGCTCGATGCCATCGCGCCGGGTACCGATGCCCAGGTGCTGGATGTGGGCTGCGGGACCGGCGCGGTGGCGCTGGCCATTGCCGGGCGGCTGGGTCCGGAGGCACACGTCACCGGGGTCGACATCTCGGCCCCGATGATCGCCTTGGCGCGTGAACGCGCGCAGCGCGCCGGGCTGGCAGTGGACTTCATCGTCGCCGATGCGCAGCAGCATGCGTTCGCACCCGGGAGTCTGGACCGGATCGTGTCGCGCTTTGGCGTGATGTTCTTCGATGACCCGGTGCAGGCCTTCGGTCAGTTGCAGCGCGCCGCCAAACGCGGCGGCGTGCTGCAGGCGCTGGCCTGGCGCGGTCCGGACGAGAACGCGTTCATGACCACCGCCGAGCGCGCCGCGGCACCCTGGCTGAGCTTGCCACCTCGCCAGCCCGGGGCACCGGGTCAGTTTGCGTTTGCCGACCAGGCCCGGGTCGAGCAGATCCTGAGGGACAGCGGCTGGGAGGATATCGAGCTGCTGCCGCTGGATGTGGTGTGCCGCATCGAACGCGCGGATCTGGCAACGTACGTTTCGCTGCTGGGACCGGTCGGGAGCGCGCTGCGAAACGGCGACCTTGTCGCGGACGTCCGAACGCAGGTGATCGACGCGGTGCTGCGTGCGTTCGAGCCGTTCGTCGACGGCGATTCAGTGACGTTCACTGCCGCCTGCTGGGACGTGCGCGCCCGCGCGTGGTGACCGCCGGCCGGATCCACGCCCTGCGCGGACGCCACCTTCGGACTGTCTAGCGCCTGGCCATCAGCGTGCTGGTCAGCAGCATCGCTACCAGCGCCATCGCCGCCGCGGTCACGAATGCATACGCCGCGCCATCGGCATACGCCTGGCGCGCCAGCAGTGTCAGGGTGTCGTGTGCCGCCCCGGACACGGACAGCTCGCCGACCACCACGCGCTCGATCAGCGCCGGCGACCCTGTCTGCCCTGCCTCGCTCAGCGCCCCGCGGGCGGCGTCGCGTACGTGGCTGGACAACACCGCGCCCAGCGTGGCGAACCCGATCAGGATGCCGGAGAAGCGCGCGGTGGTGCTGATGCCGGAGGCCATGCCGGCGCGGTCCGGCGGGATCACGCTCATGATGGCCTTCTGTGTTTCGCCGTTGAGCAGGCCACCGCCACTGCCGAGCACGGCCATCGCCAGCAGCAGGCCGGAATCGCTGTGTTGCCACAGCGCCACCGCGATACCCAGGTTGCCGATCACGGCAACGCCCAGGCCCAGCGCCAGGATCCGACCGGGCGCCCACCGCGTCCCCAGCCGGCGCCCCGCGAACGGGAGCAGCAGCATCGCCAGCGCGAACGGCAGCATGTGCATGCCGGCCTGCAGCACGCTGTCACCGCGGGCGTTCTGCAGCAACAACGGCAGCAACGAAGCCATCACCTGCACGCAGGCGGCGTAGGCGAACATCGCCAGCACCGCGCCCACCAGTGCAGGCGCACGGAACAGGCGCAGATCCAGCATGGGCTGGGCACGGCGCTGCTCGACCACGATGAAGCCCGCGCCCAACGCGGTGCCGGCCAGCAGCCACGGCAGCACCGCGCCACTGCCCCAGCCCTCCACGGGGCCACGGATCAGCGCCCAGGTCCAGGACAGCATGCTGCCGGCGAACAGCAGCACGCCCGGCACATCGATGCGGCGGCTGACCGGATCGCGCGACTCGGGCACGAAGGCCCAGCTCAGGCTCGCCAGCAGCAGGCACAGCGGAAGGTTGATATGGAAGGCCCAGCGCCAGCCAAACCAGGTGGCGATGGCGCCGCCGATCAGTGGTGCGAGCACCATGGTCAGGCCCATGATCGCGCCCCAGATCGCCCACGCGCGCGCGCGTGATGTCGGGGTCTGGTGCGCATGGCCGATCAGCGACAGCGCTGGCGCCAGCATGAAGGCTGCGGCAGCGCCCTGCCCGGCCCGGGCCAGGTACAAGGCCATGGCGGTGCCGGCGATACCGCACGCGACCGAGGTCAGCGCGAACAGGCTCAGGCCGATCAGGAACAGGCGTCGACGCCCGATCCGGTCGGCCAGGGTGCCGGCGGGCAGCAGCAGCGAGGCGAAGCACAGCACATAGGCACTGACCACCCATTCGATGTCTGCGAACGAGGCGGACAGATCGCGGGCGATGGTCGGCAGGACCACGCCGACCACGTTGGTATCGAGCACGGTGAGCGCACAGCCAGCCGAGCCGAGCAGCAGGACGAAGTCCGCGCGGTCCGCGCCGGCCCGGCTCATGGCCGCGCGATCCCTCCCGCCACCGCCAGCCGCACGCGCAGCTTCTCGACGATGTCCCGTTCGTTCATTGCATAGCCGTAGACATCCTGCAGCTGCCCGTCAGCGCCGAGCAGGAACCACGAGGCGGTGTGCTCGAAGGTGGCCATGTAGCCCTCACCCACGCGCCGGTAGCTCACGCCCAGGCTTTCGGCGATGGCGCGGGTACCGGGTTCGTCAGCGGCCAGGCCCAGGAACGTGGTATCGAAGGCCGCCAGATACTCGCGCAGGTGCGCAGGCGTATCGCGCTGCGGATCGACGGTGACGAAGGCCACCTGCAGCTGCGCTGCCGCCGGGCCCAGCAGCTGCTTGATCTGAACCGCCTTGACCAGGCTCAGCGGGCACACTTCGGGGCAATGGGTGAAGCCGAAGAACAGCAGGGTCGGCTTGCCCTGCAGATCGCGAATGGCGAGCGTGCGCCCGTCGCTGCTCTCAAACTTGACCGCCCCCAGTGCCGCCTGGCCCATCACCGGCGCCTGGCCGTCGGCGCAGCCGCCCAGCAGCGCCAGCGTGAGCAGGCCCGTGGCTGCCCAGCGGGTCACTTCACCGCTCCGTGCGTCACCAGGCCATCGCGCACACTGAACTCCACCACCTGCGCTGCGCTGCGGGCAAACTGCAGCGTCACCCGCACCGTCTGGCCGGCCGACACCGGCCGCTTCGGCTTCAGCAGCATCAGGTGGTATCCCCCGGGCTGCAGCGCGACGGTCTGGCCCTCCGGCAAGGCCAGGCCATCGGGCAGCGCTTCCATGCGCATCACTTCCCCGTCCATGCGCATGGCATGGATCTGCACCTCGGCAAACGCCGGGGACGCGGCTGACAGCAGCCGGTCCTCACCGCCGCCGTTATGCAGCTGCACGTACCCGGCGGCTACATTCGCCGCCGGCGGTGGCAGGCGCACCCACGCATCGCTGACCGACACCGTTGCCGCGGTGTGGGCCTGCGCGGCCGCAGCCACCACCGGCATCACGGAACACGTCAACAGCAGCCCGGCAGCCAGGACACCCGAGCGTGACCAGCTCATGGCGCGGCCGACATCTGCATCGGCATCATGTTGAGGTTGGCGTTGTGCATCACCCACAGCGAACCGGCCACCACGATGGCGATCAGGAACGCGGTGCACAGGAAGATGCCGGTGTTCTCGCGCTGGCTGCGCCCTGCCCCGATATGCAGGAACAGCACCAGCTGGGCGACCAGCTGCACCACGCACAGCACCACGATGGCGGTCAGCCGCAGCGGCTGCGGCACCAGATCGGTCATGACCACGCCGAACGAGGCGCCGGTGAGCACCAGGCACAGCAGCAGGCCGAGGATGTAGCCCTTCAGAGTGGCGTGGCCGCTCATACAAACTCCCTCAGGTAGACGAAGGTGAACACACAGATCCAGATCAGATCCAGGAAGTGCCAGAACAGGCTCAGGCAGGCCAGGCGGCGCCGCACGATGCCGTCCAGGCCGAACGTCAGCACCTGGTGGATCATGATCGCCAGCCACAGCAGGCCGAAGGTGACGTGCAGGCCGTGGGTGGCCACCAGCGTGAAGTACGCCGAGAGGTAGGCACTCACATCCGGGGTGGCGCCTTCATGGATCAGCTCGGCGAACTCATACAGCTCCATGCCGATGAAGACCGCGCCGAGCACGCCGGTCACGGCCAGCCAGCCCACCACCTGGTTGCGTTTGCCGGCCTGCATGCCGAGCATCGCCAAACCGAAGGTGAAGCTGCTCAGCAGCAGCACCACCGTTTCGGAGAGCACGAAGCCGAGCTTGAACAGGTCCTTGCCGCTGGGGCCATCGGCCGTTCCGTTGAGCAGCACGCCGAAGGTGGCGAACAGCACCGCGAAGATCAGGCAGTCGCCCATCAGGTACATCCAGAACCCGACGACGGTCTTGTTGCCGTCGTCGTGGTGCTCGTGGGCGTGGTCGTGATGACCGGCCGCGAGCTGCCCGTGCTGCGTGGCAGCGGTCAGGGTATCGCCGCTCATGCCTTGGCTCCTTCCATCTGCGTGAAGTGCGCCTCTTCGATGCGCTTCACCTCGGCGGCGGGCACGTAATAGTCCACATCACGGTCATACGAGCGCAGCACGAAGGTCGCGATCACACCGATCAGGCCGATGCCGGCCAGCGCCCACATGTGCCAGACCAGGGCGAAGCACAGCACCAGGCTGAACACCGAGATCACCACACCCGACGCGGTATTGCGCGGCATGTGGATGTCCTCGTAGGTGTCCTGGCGTTGCCAGGCCCGGCCGTGCTGCTTGTCGTCCCAATGCTGCTCCAGCGAGGTGATCGCCGGGAGCTTGGCGAAGTTGTAGAACGGCGGTGGCGAGGACGTGGCCCACTCCAAGCTGCGCGCATTCCACGGGTCGCCGGTGAGGTCCATGTTGGCCTTGCGGTCACGCACGCTGACATAGAACTGGATGAACATCGCGGCGATACCGGCGGCGATCACCAGCGCACCGATGGCGGCCACGATCAGCCACGGCTGGTAACCCTCCACCCCGTAGTGGTTCATGCGGCGGGTCATGCCCTTGAAGCCCAGCACGTACAGCGGCATGAAGGCCAGATAGAAGCCGACCAGCCAGCACCAGAACGAAATCTTGCCCCAGCGCTCGTTGAGGGTGAAGCCAAAGGCCTTCGGGAACCAGAAGCTGATGCCGGCCAGGCAGCCGAACACCACGCCGCCGATGATCACGTTATGGAAGTGCGCGATCAGGAACAGGCTGTTGTGCAGCACGAAATCCGCACCCGGGATCGCCAGCATCACGCCGGTCATGCCACCCAGCGCGAAGGTGACCATGAAGCCGATGGTCCACATCGTCGAGGAGTGGTAACGGATCCTGCCGCGGTACATGGTGAACAGCCAGTTGAACAGCTTCACCCCGGTGGGGATCGAGATGATGGAGGTCATGATGCCGAAGAAGGCATTGACGTTCGCACCCGAGCCCATGGTGAAAAAGTGGTGCAGCCACACAAAGAACGACAGGATGCCGATCGACGAGGTGGCATAGACCATCGAGCGGTAGCCGAACAGCGGCTTGCCCGAGAACGTAGCGATGATCTCCGAGAACGCGCCGAAGCACGGCAGGATCAGCACGTAGACTTCCGGGTGGCCCCAGATCCAGATCAGGTTGACGTACATCATGGCGTTGCCGCCGGCGTCATTGGTGAAGAAATGCATCCCGAAATAGCGATCCATGGTCAGCAGCGCCAGGGTCGCGGTCAGCACCGGGAAGATCGCCACGATCAGGATGTTGGTGATCAATGCGGTCCAGGTGAACACCGGCATCTTCATCAGGTCCATGCCCGGCGCACGCATCTTGAGGATGGTGACGATGAAGTTCAGGCCGGTCAGCGTGGTGCCGATGCCGGAGACCTGCAATGACCAGATGTAGTAGTCCACGCCCACCGTGGGGCTGTACTCGATGCCGGACAGCGGCGGATACGCCACCCAGCCGGTCGCGGCGAAATCGCCGACGAACATCGACAGCATCACCAGCACCGCGCCCACCGCCGACAGCCAGAAGCTGAGCGAGTTGACGAACGGGAATGCCACGTCGCGCGCGCCGATCTGCAGCGGCACCACGATGTTCATCAGGCCCACGATGAGCGGCGTGGCCACGAAGAAGATCATGATCACGCCGTGCGCGGTGAAGATCTGGTCGTAGTGTTCCGGCGGCAGGTAGCCGGCGCTGTCATTGGCGGCGATGGCCTGCTGGGCACGCATCATCAGCGCATCGGCGAAGCCACGCACCAGCATGACCAGGGCCAGGATGATGTACATCACGCCGATTTTCTTGTGGTCCACCGAGGTGATCCACTCGGTCCAGAGGTAGCCCCACTTCTTGTAGTACGTGATGGCCGCGACGATCGCCACGCCCAGCAGCAGCGAGCCCACCAGCGCCGACATGATGATCGGGTCGTGGTAGGGAATCGCTTCGAGGTTCAACTTTCCAAGCACAATCAGTTCTCCGCGGTACGGCTGGCAGACGCGGCCAGGCTTACGAGTTGGGATGTCGCGCCGGGTTCTTCGCCGGGCAGGCAGATTTCGTCGTCGGGCATGCCGCCATAGCGGCGCAGGATGCTGTCGAACAGGCCGGTATCCACGCTGGCGAAGCGCTGCATCGGCGCGCCGTGGGTCGGCTTCTCCAGCTCGGCCAGGCGGGCCTGGTTCAGATGGACGGCGGTGCCGCGCGACTGCGCCAGCCACTGGTCGAAGTCCGCCGCCGTCACCACCCGCGCATCGAACTTCATGTCCGAGAAACCCGAGCCGCTGTAGGCCGATGACATCCCGGCATAGGTGCCCGGCGTGTGCCCGATCAGGTGCAGGCGGGTCTGCATCGCCGGCATGGTGTAGACCATGCTGCCCAGCTGCGGCACGAAGAAGGCATTCATCATCGACTCGGAGGTCAGCTTGAAGGCGACCGGCGTATCGACCGGCATCACGAGCTCATTGACCGTGGCCACGTTGTGGTCCGGATAGATGAACAACCACTTCCAGTTGAGCGAGACCACTTCCACGCGCAGCGCGGGCGTGTCCGATTCGATCGGGCGGTAGGGATCCAGCGCGTGGGTGCTCTTCCAGATCAATACACCCAGAACGACCACGATCAGGCACGGAATCGTCCACACCACCACTTCGATCGCGGTGGAGTGCGACCAGTTGGGTGCGTAGGTGGCCTTCTTGTTCGACTCGCGGTAGTGCCACGCGAAGTACAGCGTGAGGATGATCACCGGGATCACCACCAGCAGCATCAGGCCGGTGCAGACCAGGATCAGCTGCATTTCCTGCTCGGCGATGCTGCCCATGGGATTGAACAGCTCCAGGTTCTTGCAGCCTGTGAGCAGCGGCAGCAGCGCTGCCAGGCCGAACCAGCGTCCGGCGCGGGCTCGACCGGCCAGCGTGGCGCGGCGAGCGGAGTGTGTAGCGGGGTTCATGCGTGACGGCCCTTCCAACGCAGTGCCGGGCCGGGCGGCCCGGATCATGAAAAGTGGCGAACACCCCCCTGCATGACCGATATGCATGGGGGGTGCCCGCCGCAGCCGCGTACGTTAGGCAACGACATGATCCATACATGATGCGACACACTGTCGCAGCCGCTCGCCCCGGCGCGCGTACCATGCGCGCATGGAATGGAGCCCCCTCATCGCCGATGGCCACGGGCCGGTGTACCTGCGCATCGTGCAGGCGCTGGAACGTGCGGTGTGGTCCGGTGCGTTACGTCCCGGCCAGCGCCTGCCTGCACAGCGTGCGCTGGCCACCGAGCTGAAGGTGGACCTCACCACCATCACCCGTGCTTTCACCGAGGCACGCAAGCGCGGGCTGATCGATGCGCGTGGCCCGCTGGGGTCGTTCGTCGCGCCGCCGCAGGTGGAACTTGCCCAGCTGGTGGACCTGAGCATGAACCTGCCGCCCAGCCCCGGCGGCGGCCAGGTCGCGGACATGCTGCAGCGTGGCCTGTCATCGGTGCTGACCCGCAGCGACGTCGGCAACCTGATGACCTATCACGTGGGCGGCGGAAGCCGGGCGGATCATCGGGCTGCACAACAGTGGCTCAAGCCGATCCTCGGCAAGCTGGATGCCGACACCTTGATCGTCACGGAAGGCGCGCAGGCTGCGCTGTCCGCCCTGTTGCTGGCGCTGACCGACGCCGGTGACACGATTCTGTGCGAGCCGCTGGTCTATCCCGGGCTGCTGCATGCCGCGCGGGTGCTGCAGCGGCACCTTCAGGTGGTCGAGTGCGACGAGCACGGGATGCGCCCGGATGCGCTGGCCCGTACCGCGAAAGAACGGGGTGCGCGCGTGGTCTATCTCAACCCGACCGCGCAGAACCCCACCGCCCACACGATGCCGCAGGCACGCCGCGAAGCGTTGGCGGAGGTGATCCGCGCGCAGCACCTGCAGCTGATCGAAGACGACCCCTACTGGCTGCTGCTGGAGGACGCCCCTGCCCCGCTCGCGCTGCTGGCACCACGGCACGCCTGCTACATCTCCACGCTCTCCAAGTGCCTCAGTCCAGGCCTGCACACCGGTTTCGTGCGCCTTCCCGAAGGCATGGACCGGCAGCCGATGCTGGATGCGCTGCGCGCGGTGAACCTGATGGCACCGCCACTGATGAACGCCCTGGTGACGCAGCTGATCCTGGACGGCTCCGCCCAGGCCATGCTGACACTGGTGCAGGACGAAGCGGCCGAACGACGCTATCTGGCGCGGTCGGCGCTGTCGCCGCGGTTCCTGCAGCATTGCGCGGGCGTGCACGCCTGGTGCCGTCTTCCCGCGCACTGGACCGATGCCAGCCTCACCCACGCCGCGCGCCTGCAGGGGCTGGGCATCGCACCGTCATCGGCGTTCACGCCCGAAGGGGTGGCGATCAACGATGCGGTGCGGATCTCATTGGGTGCCGCCGCCAACCGGCAGGAACTGCACCGGGCGCTGCGCCAGCTGGATCAGCTGATGCATGTGGCGGCGGAAAGCCCCGGCTGGACGGTGTGACGCCAGTCTTTCGGCACGCTCAGCCGGAAACGGCTTTGGCCTGCTTCCAGACGGCTTCAAACTGGCTGGCGGTGATGGCGTCATCCGAATCCAGATCCAGCCAGGACAGCGGCTGATCGGACAGCGGGAAGCGCTCATCGGCCTGCCCGGCTTTGTCGGCCCAGACCAGCACACTGCGGTAGCTCTCCACCTGCCGCACGATCACATCGCCCTGCGCCTCGAGGTAGATCGTGCCGTTGCCGATCTCGGATTCTGCGGGGTGTTTGTAGTGCTTGAGGGGCGTGCTCATGGCGGGGCGCTATCTGGCAATGAAAATGGGGCCGGGGAATATACCCTGATCCGGCCGTTCCGAGTCTGCGATCGCCGCCGCGAACGAGGGAGTGCCGGCCGCTGGCCGGCTTCCCGTAGACCACGCAAGCAGGCACTAGACGACCGGTCTAATCACACGTACAGTGGCGTCCATGAACTCGCCCACCACCGCCTCCCCTGTCCGTGACACGATCTTGGCCACCGGCCAGCGGATCATGGGCGCCAAAGGTTTCTCCGCCGTCGGCCTCAACGAGGTCCTTTCCGCGGCAGGGGTTCCCAAGGGCTCGTTCTACCACTACTTCGCCTCGAAGGAAGCCTTCGGCGAGGCATTGCTGGAGGACTACTTCAGCGCCTATCTCGCCGATATGGACCGCATCTTCCGCCAGCCGGGCCAGACCAAGGCCGAGCAACTGGCGGTGTACTTCCGCGCCTGGCAGGACAGCCAGTCCTTCGAGGACTGCCAGGGCAAGTGCCTGGCCGTCAAGCTCGGTGCCGAAGTGGCGGACCTTTCCGAACCCATGCGGGCCGCACTCCGGCGGGGCACCACGGGGATCACCGATCGGCTGGCGCGTGCGATTGCAGCGGGTCTGGCCGACGGATCGGTGGCGACCCGGGAGCCACCCGAGGCGGTCGCCCGAAGCCTGTATCAGCTGTGGCTGGGGACCAGCATCATGGTCAAGATCGCCCGCACCACCAGCCCGTTCGACGACGCCGTGGCGTTGACCGCCCGCCTTCTGCATACCGCCCCCTGACAAAAGCCTGTCTCACGCACGCCGGCATCGGCGTGTTTTTCTCGGCCCCATCACTAGACGACCAGTCTAATCAAGCACCCACAGGAGCATCATCCATGAAAGTCCTCATCGTTCTGACCTCGCACGACGAACTCGGCGCCACCGGCAAGAAGACCGGCTTCTGGCTGGAAGAGCTGGCCGCGCCCTACTACACCTTCAAGGATGCGGGCGCCGAGATCGTGCTGGCCTCGCCCAAGGGTGGGCGGCCGCCGCTGGATCCCAAAAGCAACGAACCGGACTTCAAGACCGACGCCACCCGCCGTTTCGAAGCAGACGCGGATGCCAACGCGCAGCTGGCCAACACCGTGCGGCTGGACAGCGTTTCGCAGGCCGAGTTCGATACCGTGTTCTATCCCGGCGGCCACGGCCCGCTGTGGGACCTCGCCGAAGACACCCACTCCATCGCGCTGATCGAAGCCTTCATCGCCGCCGGCAAGCCGGTCGCGCTGGTCTGCCATGCGCCGGGCGTGCTGCGTCACGTCACGACTGCCGAGGGTGCCCCGCTGGTGCAGGGCAAGAAGGTCACCGGCTTCACCAACACCGAAGAAGATGCCGTCGGCCTGACCGAGGTGGTGCCGTTCCTGGTCGAGGACATGCTCAAGGCGGCAGGCGGTTCCTACTCCAAGGGGCCGGACTGGGGCTCGTATGTGGTCAGCGATGGCTTGCTGATCACCGGCCAGAACCCGGCCTCGTCGGCCGAAGCGGCTGAGGTGCTGGTGAAGCGACTCGCGTCCGCCACCAAGGCCTGAGCCGCCGCGACGGCATCGGATTTCACGGTGCCCCACGCCGCCAGGGACGGCAGCAGCGGCAGAAGATGTTTCATGCACATGCGTTGTCCTCCGGGATGGCGTGGGACCGCCAACTCATGGCGTGGCAGGGAATCCAGCATCGGCCAGCGCGGCCAGGAAGGCGGCCCGCTCGCGGTCGCTCTCCACGCGTACTTCGCGCGCGGGCGGATCGGTCTCGATGCGTGCGTGTGGATCAACGCCCTGCAGGGCCTTGGTGACGGAGCGGGCGCAGCCGCCGCAGGTCATGGTGGGAAGGGTGAAACGATGCATCGGGCGACCTCGCCGTGGTGGGTGTCAGCCCACTGTCGGGGATGACAACGTGGCAAGGTCAAGGCCTTAACGCGTCCGCGCCCTTTGTGCAGGGCATGAACGCCACCGGGTCGATCAGGACTGTGGCGTGCGGGCCGCGCGCCCGCGCGAGGACACCGGCGTATCCGCACCGAACAACGGCGTTTTGCGAGGCTTGCCGGCTGATGCGGTCTCCGCCGGCGCGGAAACGGGCTGGGCCAGGCCGGCGATGATCGGGCAATCCGGCCGGTCATTGCCGTGGCAGTGCGCGGCCAGATGCTCCAGCGTCTGCACCATCGCCTGCAGCTCAGCGATCTTCGCCTTCAGCCCACCCACGTGCGACAGCGCCACCGCCTTGACGTCGGCACTGGCACGCTCGCGGTCCTGCCACAGCACCAGCAGTTCGCCGATCTGTTCGACTGAAAAACCGAGATCGCGCGCGCGGCGGATGAAGCGCAGGCTGTGTGCGTCCTGCGGGCTGTAGTGCCGGTAGCCCGCCTCCGAGCGCGCCGGCGGCGGGATCAGGCCGATCTGCTCGTAATAGCGGATCATCTTTGCCGACACGCCCGAAAACGTCGCGGCTTCACCGATATTCATCGTCCGGTCCTCATCTCACTTTCCACCACGCCGGTGCCCAGCGTATCGGCCTGCATCGGTGCATGGAAGCGCTTGAGCCGCAGCGCATTGCCGAGCACGAACACACTGGACAATGCCATCGCCGCCGCGGCGAAGATCGGCGAGAGCAGCGTGCCGTTGAACGGGTACAGCAGGCCAGCGGCCACCGGGATCAGCACCGCGTTGTAGGCGAAGGCCCAGAACAGGTTCTGCTTGATGTTGCGGATCGTCGCCTGGCTCAGGGCGATCGCGTTGGGCACGCCGCGCAGGTCGCCGGACATCAGCACCACGTCGGCCGCCTCGATCGCCACATCGGTGCCGGTACCGATGGCCAGGCCGACATCGGCCTCGGCCAGCGCCGGTGCGTCATTGATCCCGTCACCGACGAAGGCCACCTTGGCGCCACCCGCACGGAAACGCTTGAGCGCGGCGACCTTGCCATCGGGCAGCACCTCGGCGGCCACTTCATCGATGCCCAGCTGGCGCGCGATGGCCGCCGCCGTGGCCGCGTTGTCACCGGTGATCATCGCCACCTTCAGGCCCAGCGCGTGCAGGGCCTGGATCGCCGCGGGGGTGCTTTCCTTGATCGGGTCGGCCACGGCGATCACCGCCGCCAGACGCCCATCGATGGTGGCATACAGCGGGCTCCTGCCCTGCTCGCCGAGCCGCTGCGCGGTGGGCCGGAAGGCGGTCACATCCAGACCCAGCCGGGTCATGTAGCGGTCCGCGCCGACGGCCACGGTGCGGCCACCGACCTGCGCGGACACACCGAAGCCGGGCACCGCCTCGAAGCGCTCGAGGGGCGCCAGTGCCAGCCCACGCGTTTTGGCGGCAGCCACGATGGCCTCGGCGATGGGATGCTCCGAGCGGGTTTCCACCGCAGCGACCAGCGCCAGCACCTCATCGGCCTGGAAACCATCGGCCGGCTCCAGGTCGGTCAGTTCCGGACGGCCCTTGGTCAGCGTACCGGTCTTGTCCAGCGCGATCACACTCACATCGCGCAGTGCCTGCAGCGCCTCGCCCTTGCGGAACAGCACGCCCAGCTCCGCCGCGCGGCCGGTGCCGACCATGATCGAGGTCGGCGTGGCCAGGCCCATCGCACAAGGGCAGGCAATGATCAGCACCGCCACCGCATTGACCAGCGCAAAGGTCAGCGCCGGTGCCGGACCGAACACCAGCCACACCAGGAAGGTCAGCGCGGCTGCAGCCATCACCGCCGGCACGAACCACATGGTGACCCGGTCGACCAGCGCCTGGATCGGCAGCTTGGAGCCCTGTGCCTGCTCGACCAGACGGATGATCTGGGCCAGCACGGTATCCCCGCCCACCTGGGTGACACGGAAACTGAAGGCACCGGTGGTGTTGAGCGTACCGCCCACAACTTCGGCGCCCACGGCCTTGGCCACCGGTACCGGCTCGCCGGTGATCATGCTCTCATCCACATAGGACGCCCCCTCCACCACCGCGCCGTCCACCGGCACCTTCTCGCCCGGGCGGACCAGTACGACATCGCCGAGCGTGACCTCGTCCAGCGGCACCTCGACGTTCTCACCGCCACGTTGCACGCGTGCAGTCCGCGCCTGCAGCCCGACCAGGCGCTTGATCGCCTGCGAGGTACGGCCCTTCGCCCGCGCCTCGAGCGTTCGCCCGAGCAGGATCAGGGTCACGATGACGACCGCCGCTTCAAAGTAAACGTTGGCGGTGCCCGGCGGCAGCACGCCCGGGGCGAAGGTGGCGACCACCGAGTAGCCATAGGCCGCCGCGGTGCCGAGCGAGACCAGCGAGTTCATGTCCGGGGCGCCGCGCAGCAGTGCCGGCACGCCTTTGCGGAAGAAGCGCAGGCCCGGCCCGAACAGCACCAGCGTGGCCAGCGCGAACTGCAGGTACCAGCTGGTCTGCAGGCCAACGGTATGCATCACCCAGTGGTGCATGGCCGGGACAAGGTGCGAGCCCATTTCCAGGATGAACACCGGCAGGGTCAGCAGCGCCGCCAGCAACAGGGAGCGGCGCAGCGCGCGGGCGTCACCTTCGCGGCGTTCTTCCTCCTGATCACCGGCCGCAGCCGTGCTCACGCCTGCAACGCGCGCGGTGTAGCCGGCGTTTTCCACGGCAGCCAGCAGATCGGCGACGGAGACCGTACCGGCCAGATGACGCACCTGCGCCCGTTCGGTCGCCAGGTTGACGCTGGCCGCGATCACGCCCGGCAGCTGCGCAAGGCCGCGCTCCACGCGACCAACGCAGGACGCGCAGGTCATCCCTTCGATGCTCAGTTCGGTGGTGGCTTCGCGCACGGTGTAGCCGGCGCGTTCGATGGCACGGACCGCCGCCTGAGGATCGGGCGCCCCGATGAAGCTGAGATCGGCCCGCTCGGTGGCCAGGTTGACCGACGCCGTCTGCACGCCGGGGACGGCGGTCAGCGCGCGCTCCACCCGGCCCACGCAGGAGGCGCAGGTCATGCCCTCGATGGGCAGGCTCAGGCGGCTGAGCGGCGCGCCGGACCGGGAAGCAACAGAAGACATGGGGCAGTCCTTGGGGTGAGGTTACCTGCCACCCTAAAGATTCCCATCATGGGAAGGTCAAGCCCCCTCTTAACGGGGACGGAGGTAATTATTAATCCCCTCCGTCCCCGTTAAGGATTATGGCTGGGCGGGCGTCCCGTCGTGGGTGACCCGCCAGATCGTGTTGGAGAGGTCATCGGCAACGATCAGTGCACCACGCGGGTCGACCGTGACACCTACCGGGCGGCCGCGCGTCTTGCCGTCCTCGCCGAAGAAACCGCTCACGAAATCGATCGGCTCGCCGGCCGGACGGCCATTGCTGAAGGGCACGAAGACGACTTTGTAGCCGACCGGCGGATTGCGATTCCAGCTGCCGTGCTCGCCCACAAACACGCCATCGGCAAACTGCGTACCCATCACCTCGGACGAGAAGGCCACGCCCAGTGCGGCCACATGCGAGCCCAGTGCGTAATCCGGGGCGATCGCCGAGGCGACCTTCTCCGGGTTCTGCGGCATCACCCGGCGATCCACATTCTTGCCCCAGTAGCTGTAAGGCCAGCCATAGAAGCCGCCCTCCTTCACCGAGGTGAGGTAATCGGGCACCAGGTTCGGGCCGATCTCATCGCGCTCGTTGACCACCGCCCACAGCGTGCCGGTGCCCGGCTGGATCGCCAGCGCGGTGGGATTGCGGATACCGGTGGCGTAATCCTTGTGCGCGCCGGTGGCCACATCGATCTGCCAGATCCGCGCGCGATCGATCTCCACCGCCATGCCGCGTTCGGTGATGTTGCTGTTGGAGCCGATACCCACGTACAGATAGCGGCCATCGGCACTGGCGGTCATCGCCTTGGTCCAGTGATGGTTGATCGCCGCGGGCAGATCGGTCAGCTTCACCGGTGCGCCGCTCGCCTTGGTCTGGCCTTCCTGGTAGTCAAAGCGCACCACCGCATCCTGGTTGGCCACGTAGATCGCATTGCCGATCATCGCCAGGCCATACGGCGCGTTGAGCTTGTCGGCAAAGACTGTTTTCAGTTCGTAGGTGCCGTCGCCATCAGCGTCGCGCAGCAGGGTCAGGCGGTTGCCGCTCTTGACTGACGTGTTGCCCTTGGCCTTGATCTTGCCGGCAATGACATCCTTCGGCTTCAGGGCAGGCGCACTGCCGCCACGACCTTCAGCGACCAGAATATCGCCGTTGGGCAGCACCAGGGTCTGCCGCGGAATGCCCAGATCGGTGGCGATCGCCGAGATGCGGTAGCCCTTCGGCACCGTCGGCAACATGTCGCCCCACTGCGCCGGCTTGGCGATGGTCATGTCCGGCATCAACCCGCGATGCGGCTTGGGCATCTCCGGGTTGCCGCCATACTGCTCCAGCTCGGGCGCCTTGCCGCTGCAGGCAGCGAGTGCGACCGCAAGCGCGGACACCGAAAGAAGGCGGAACGTCGTCTGGCGGCTCATCGCACACCTCCCACGCGCAGGCTGGACAGGCCCACCCAGGTGGCGACCAGCGCCAGCACCGTCAGGATCACCGAGAGCACCAGCCCCGCCGGCATCACTGCCCAAGCGTCGCGCGCATGGTGCAGGCAGTTGATGAAGCCCACGCCCCATATCACCGCCAGAATCACCACGTAAGCGAGGTTGCGACTGCCACGGACCAGACCAACGATCCCGCACAGCAGGGCCAGCGTGGTCATCACCATCGCACCGATCAGCAGCCAGGACGCAAAGTTGGCCCACTGGATCTCGTACGAACTCCAGTATGCGTAGTCCGCCAGCAGTGCGCCAAGGAACAGCGGCAGCACGCCGCCCAGTACAGCGGCGTGGAACGGATGGATGACCCATGATCGGGTCAGGACAACGGTCGAAGCCATGGTGGTCTCCTGGTGAGGGGGCGAATCTCTTCCGATCCTGCCACCCCCGGTGTGATGGGGGTGCCCATGGCTCACGGATCAGCACGATCCCAGTACGGCGGCGATCCGATCGCCTCGGTGAGGAAGGCCGACACTTCGCGGACCTTGCGTGAGCGCAGTCTGTTTTCCGGCGAGAGCAGCTGCAGATACACCCGTTCGGATTGCGGGGAAAACTCCCAGTCGCCGAGCAGCGTGACCATGCTGCCGCCACGCAGCATTTCCGCGTTGAACAGCCAGGTGGGGAACAGCACCACGCCACGCCCTGCAATGGCTGCCGCCAGCAGCGCTTCGGCATTGTTGCTGCGCAGGGGGCCGGTCACGTTCACCGCTTTGAACGGTACCTCCGGCGAGGAACGGAAATACCACTTCTGGATGCCGAGCTGCCCTTTGTAGACCAGGCATTGATGCTGCAGCAGATCCTCCGGCACCACCGGCGTGCCATGCGCGGCAAGGTAGGCCGGGCTGGCGGCGAGGATGTTGCGGTGGGGCGCGATGACCTTGCCGATCAGGCCCGAATCCATCAGCAGCCCGACCCGGATGATGATATCCACGCCTTCCTGGACGGGATCGATCAGCGTGTCGGTCAGGGTCAGCTCGACGATCAGCTCGGGATACCGCGCCTGCAACGTGTTGACGATGTGCGCGATGTGCAGCCGCCCCAGCGACTCGGGGGCGTTGATGCGGATCAGGCCGCGCAGCGCGGCGTCGCGGCCTTCCAGCTGCCCGACCGCGTCATCGAGCAGATCCACGGCGTCGCGCACCTGCTGGTGGAACTGCTCGCCCGCCTCGGTCAACCGCACCGCCCGGGTGCTCCGGTAGAACAGCTGGTGCCCCACGTCCTGTTCAAGCGCCGCGATGAAGCGCGACACCGATGAGGCTGGCACCCGGTACTGGCGCGCCGTGGCCAGGAAGCTGCCGGTGGCGGCGACGGTGAGGAAATAGCGGAGGGCTTTGAGCTGCATGGTGGGCGCCTTGGGAACCTGATTGCTGTTTCAGCAATAGTCATTTGCCGAATGACCGCATTGTGGCCGATATCGCACGCCCATACGATGAGGGGAACGCATGGCGGACCCGCCACGCCCCTCCCCCTCGCACCCTCAGGAACCCCCATGAGCTCCCTTTTCAATACGTTCGACCTCGCGGGCATCCCGCTGCGCAACCGCGTGGTCATGGCCCCGCTGACCCGTGCACGCGCCCCGCAGGATGCCGCCGATGAACGAACGGCGCTGTACTACGCCCAGCGTGCCACCGCCGGCCTGATCGTAAGCGAGGGCACCCCCATTTCCCGCGAGGGCCAAGGCTATCTGTTCAATCCCGGCATCTTCACGGCCGAGCAGATCGCCGGCTGGCGCCTGACCACCGATTCGGTCCATGCCCTGGGCAGCCGCATGTTCGCCCAGCTCTGGCATGTCGGTCGCGTCTCCCACCCGACCATCCAGGCCGACGCTGCGCGTCCGGTCAGCGCCAGTTCGAAGCTGCCGGTCGGCGCGCAGGCGTTCGGCTATGACGACACCGGCACGCCCGCGCTGGTCGCCTCACCGGCGCCTCGCCAGCTTCAGACCGATGAGATCCCGCGCATCGTGGCCGACTTCGCACAGGCGGCCGCCAATGCCATCGAGGCCGGCTTCGACGGCGTGGAGATCCACGGCGCCAACGGCTACCTGCATGAGCAGTTCATCAACCCGCTCGTGAATGATCGGACCGACGCGTATGGTCCGCAGACGCTCGACAACCGCCTGCGCTTCACGCTGGAGGTGATCGACGCGGTGGTCGCCCGCATCGGCGCGTCGCGCACCGCGATCCGTCTGTCGCCCTATGGCCAGCTGTTCGACATGCCGCTGTACCCGGAGATCGACGCGACCTACACCGCCCTGATCCAGGCCATCGGGCAGCGCGGCCTGGCGTATGTGCACCTGATGGACCAGTCCGGTTTCAAGGTCGGCCAGAAGTCGGTCGATGGTGCCGGCGATTCGGGCTTCAGTGGCCTGCTGCGCACGCTCAAGCCGCATCTGCCCGGGACCGCACTCATCCTCGCCGGCGGCATGACCCGCGAGCGCGCCGAGCAGCTGATCGATGCGGGCCTGATCGACCTGGCGGCCTTCGGCACTGCCTTCATCAGCAACCCGGACCTGGTGGCACGCCTGCAGCATGGCTGGCCGTTGGCCCCTGCCGATCGCGAAACGTTCTATGGCGGCGGCGCGGCCGGCTACGTCGATTACCCGGCGTACGCCCCGACCCACGAACAGGCAGCCTCCGAGGCCGCCTGACGGAACGGGCACGCGAATGGGGGGACATTCCGCCCCCCCGTTCGTCGATCCTTCCACGCGATGGCCGCAGCCGCTACTTGCCCGTCACTGCTTCCTGCAGCTTCTCCACGGCCTGGTCGGCCGTGAACGTGTTCGGCTTCTGGATCTTGGGGAAGTCCACGAACGTCTCGTTGAATTTCGTGAGCAGCGCGATCGCCCCGTACACGATGTAGACGTGGTTGATGTACCAGTCCCAATAGGTATTGGAGGTCACATCCGCGAACTCGTACGGATCGGTGCGCAGGTTGTAGATCTTGGGAATGCGCATGACCGTGAACGGTTCGCCCCACAGCTGCATGGTGCCCTTGCAGCGCTGCTCGATGAACGTCACCTTCCAGTTGTCGTAGCGGATGCCGAGCATGTCGCCATCATCGGAGATGTAGACGAACAGCTTGCGCGGCGACTTTTCCTCCTTGCCGGTGAGATACGGCAGCAGGCTGACGCCGTCGATGTGGTTCTTGTAGGTGCGCCCGATCGCCTTGACCCCTTTCTTGAGGTCGTTGACCACGCCCTTGTTGCCCGCCAGTTCCAGGAAGGTCGGCAGCCAGTCATGGTGCTGGACGATCTCGTTGGACACCGAGCCCGGCTTGATCCTGCCCGGGTAACGCACCACCAGCGGAATCCGGAACGCGCCTTCCCAGTTGGTGTCCTTCTCACTGCGGAACGGCGTCATGCCGCCATCCGGCCACGAATTGCGGTGCGGCCCGTTGTCGGTGGAGTACACCACCAGGGTGTCTTCGGCGATGCCCAGTTCGTCGAGGTAATCGAGCAGCGAGCCCACGTTCTTGTCGTGGTCGACCATGGTGTCGTGGTACGGCGACTGCCAACGCCCGGCCTGGCCCTTGCTCTCTTCCTTGGTGTGCGTATACAGGTGCATGTGGGTGAAGTTGACCCAGACGAAGAACGGCGTGTCGTCGTCGTTCGCCTTCTTGATGAAGCCCTTGGCGCGCTCGGCGAAGTCGTCATCGCAGGTCAGCATGCGCTTGCGGTCCAGCGGGCCGGTATCCTCGATCTTCTGCTTGCCTACCTTGCCCCAGCGCTTCTGGTCGGTGCTGTCATCTTTGTCGGTGGCGAAACTGTGGATCACCCCGCGCGGCTTGATGGTCTCGATGAAATCCCCGAACTCGTCCTTGGGGAAGTAGTCGTACATCTCCGGCTCTTCTTCGGCATTGAGGTGGTAGAGGTTGCCGTAGAACTCATCGAACCCATGGTTGGTGGGCAGCATGTGGTTCAGATCGCCAAGGTGGTTCTTGCCGAACTGCCCGGTGGTATAGCCCTCGTTCTTCAGCAGCGCGGCAATGGTGACGATCTTCTCGTTCATGCCGACCGGCGCGCCCGGAATGCCCACCTTCGACAGACCGGTACGCAGCACGCTCTGCCCGGTGATGAAGGAGGACCGGCCGGCGGTACAGGACTGCTCACCGTACGAGTCGGTGAACAGCATGCCCTCATTGGCCAGCCGGTCGATGTTCGGGGTCTGGTAGCCCATCAACCCGCGCGAGTAGCAGCTCAGGTTGGAGATGCCGATGTCGTCTCCCCAGATGACGAGGATGTTGGGCTTCTTTGCGGATGAACCGGGCTTGTTCTTTGCGGATGAGCTGGCCATGCACTTCTCCGACGACGGTGGTGCTCAATAGTCGGTGTGGGTCGCGATGGCGGCCAGCGTGTTTCTACTTAGATCGCATCAGTAAGTCTTCGCCTCTCCCTGCTCATCCTTCCCAGCTGATGCCTTTGGGCGCGCTGGAGAACCCGGCGGCCCGCAGTGCGTCCATCGTCCCATCGCGCCGCGCCGGCGCATCGTTGATCAGCTCCACCGTGAACGAGATCCGCCGCCCCCGCCGCAGTGCACCGACCAGCGCCTGCGCCGCGGCAGCCGTCGTGCCGGCCAGGGACACATCGTCCGCATCGAAGAACGTCAGCAGCTGGCGCCCCCCCTGGGCCAGGTACATCAACAGACGCCCACCGCCGATCACCACCACGGCGCCGGCACGTCGCACCGGCCGGACCGCCGAGCCGTGCACCGGCCAGGGCACCACGGTACCGAACGGGTTGGCCGGGTCCACTGCGGACAGCCCGATCGCCACCTCGCCAGCACCGGGCCGCAGGGCCTCGGCGACGCCACGCAGCCGATCCACGATCAGGCGATCGGCGAACTGGGCCCCGCCCAGCCCGTCCACGAAGCGCCCGCGCAGCACCCGGCCCGCATCCTCCATGCCGCGATACACCTGTTGCAGCGCCGGGAAGCCGCCGGCGATCCCTTCGGCCATCGCGGCGCCGCGGGTCACGATGCCGTGCCGGTCCAGCAGCCCCTCGGCCAGCGCCACCGCGCGCGCCGTGTCACTGATCGCCTCACGCTGCAACAGCGACCAGCGTCCGGCCAGCGCGGGGGCCGCAAAGCTGGCGATCACGGCCGGCGCGCCGTCGGCCAAGGGCGTGTCGTGCATCGGGATGCCACGGATGCGTCGCCCGCGCCGGGAGGCGCGCGCGACCCGCGGCCGTGGCGCGCGGGCCCCGGCCATGCCGCGCAGCGGCGCCCACAGATCCGTGGTCAGGTGCCCCGACCAGGCCAGGCCCCACAAGGCATCGTGCAGCTGCGCGGCGGTGATCTCCATGGGCGGGTTGCCGGCCCGCGCCCCGTGCGTGCCCACCGCGGTGGCCAGCTGGCGCGCGAAGTACGCCCCCCCGTCGGCCAACACCTGCAGCAGCGCGTCCTGCAGGGGCGACAGCGCGGTTGCCACCGCAAGCGCGGGCAGCGTTTCTGCCGCGAATTCCTGCAGGTGCAGCGAGACCAGGCCATCCTCCTCGCCAAGCCGCCCGTGCCCGGCCCACACCACGGTGCCCGTAGCGAGCAGCTCATCGAGCATCGCCGGCGCGTAATCGACCACGCGCGCAGGCAGGATCTGCTGTTCCCACACCGAGGCCGGCAGCGCCACACCAGCCAGCAGGTCCACCACGCGCAGCACGCCGTCGATGCCCTCCAGCGCACCCGGCCCGCGGTGAGTGATGCCACGTGCAGCCTGTTCGGCATCGGCCAGCAGCCCATGCCGCTCCAGCAACAACAGGGCATAGGCGTCGCGCGTGACCGGCCGGGTCGCCTCGCGTGCCGCCTGCAGCGAGCGCACCCGCAGCCGACGGAACACCGCCTCACCCACCCATTCGTGACGGGCCAGCGGCGCCGGCTCGGCGGCTGCGCCGACGGCCTCGGCATCGCGACGCGCCACACCGAAACGACCCTTGAGCAGCTTGCCCTGCGTTTCCAGCTGCGTGAGTGCCGCATCGGCCACGGCCACGCCCACTCCGAACGCGGCCGCCACCTCGGCCGTGGTGAACGGCGCATGGGTACGCGCATACCGGCCCAGCAGCTCGCCCAGCGGGTCCGATGAGGCCTGCAGGAAGGTCTCGGGGATGCCGCGTGGGAGGGTGACCCCCAGCGCATCGCGCAGGCGCGCGGCATCTTCGATGGCCGCCCAGTGCAGGCGGCCGGCGATCTGGACCTGGATCGCACGCCGCTCCGCAGCGAGATCATGCAGATGCCCGGCAGGATCGTCATCGACCCACCGCAGCACCATCGCCTCATCGGTGAGCGGGCCCAGTTCGCGCAGCAGATCGGCCGCCCCTTCCTTGCCGCGCGCACGGCGGTCGGGCGCCAGGCGCTGCAGCTCGCTGCCCACCTGCTCCACCACGGCCGCATCCAGCAGTTCGCCCAGATCGACCTGGCCGAGCAGATCCCCCAGCAAGCCGCTGTCCAGTGACAGCACCGACGCGCGTCGCTCGGCCAGTGGCACATCGGTGCCGTACATGAACTCGGCGACGTAGCCGAACAGCAGGTTCGCCGCGAACGGCGACGGCACCTCGGTGGTGACATCGGCGATTGCCACGCGGCCGTCGGTGAGCCGTTGCATCAGCGCCCCCAGCGCATCGAGATCGTAGACGTCCTGCAGGCAATCACGTGCGGTCTCGATCAGGATCGGGAACTCGGGATAGCCCTGCGCGATGGCCAGCAGTTCACCAGCGCGCAGGCGCTGCTGCCACAGCGGCGAGCGACGACCCGGCGTGCGCCGCGGCAATAACAGTGCGCGTGCGGCACATTCGCGGAAGCGCGCGGCGAACAGGGCCGAGCCGCCCACGGCGCGTGTCACGTCGCTGCGCAGCCGCTCGGGCTCGAACAGGAACAGCTCCGCGCCCGGCAGGCGCCCCTCCGCGTCGGGCAGCCGCGCGATGATGCCGTCGTCGCTGGCGACCACCGCCGGATCCACGCCCCAGCGTTCGCGGATGCGTGCGGCCACCGCCAGCGCCCAGGGATCGTGTACGCGCCGCCCATAGGGGGAATGCAGCATCAGCCGCCAGTCACCGGCCTCATCGCGGCAGCGCTCCAGCACCAGCGTGCGGTCGGTGGGCAGCACGCCGGTGGCCTCACGCTGTTCGGCCAGCAGGCCGGCGATGTTGGTGATCGCGTTGTCCGCCAATCCGCAGGCCTGCAGCCGTTCCCGCAGCCCGGCCGGCATGCCCGCTTCGGCGACACCGGCATCCAGCGCACCGATGAAGGCACCCACCGCCTCGCCCAGTTCAGCCGGGCGGCCCACGCCCTCGCCGCGCCAGAACGGCAAGCGGGCCGAACGCCCCGGTGCGGGAGTCACCACGACCTGGTCATGGGTGATCTGCTCGATCCGCCACGAGGTGGCGCCCAAGGTGATCACATCGTTGACCCGTGATTCGTGGACCATCTCCTCATCGAGCTCACCGACCCGGCGCGACCCGGCACGCTCCTCGCCTTCCGGAAGTACCACACCGAACATGCCGCGGTCCGGGATGGTGCCACCGCTGGTGACCGCCAGCTGTTTCGCGCCCGGCCGCGCGCTCAGCGCACCGGTCTCGCGGTTCCAGACCAGCCGCGGGCGGAAGCCGGCGAAATCATCGGAGGGATAACGCCCGGCCAGCATGTCCAGGGTGGCATCGAACGCGCTGCGCGGCAGCGAACGGTACGGCGCGGCACGCCGTACGCGCGCATACCAGGCGTCCACGTCCAGTGTCTCCATCGCCGCCGCGGCCACTGTCTGCTGGGCCAGTACGTCCAGCGGGTTGCGCGGCGGATCGATCGCTTCGATCTCACCGGCCAGCATGCGCTCCACCGCCACGGACGCATCGATCAGGTCGCGCCGTGTGCGTGGGTAGACCAGGCCGGTGGAGATGCCCCCGACCTGATGGCTGGCCCGCCCCACCCGCTGCAGCGCGCTGGCGACCGAAGGCGGCGCGGCGACCTGGATCACCAGATCGACCAGCCCCATGTCGATGCCCAGCTCCAGGCTGGAGGTGGCCACGACACAGCGCAGCTCGCCGGCCTTGAGCGCCTGTTCGATCTCGCGGCGCTGTTCCTTGGAGACCGAACCATGGTGCGACCGGGCGATCAGCGCGTCCGCTCCGGCGGCCCGCCCGGCGGTGCCGCCGTTGAACGACCCGTAGTGCTCGGGGGCAGCCGCCGCTATCGATGCAAGCGCCGGGAGCTGGCCACGGGCGACACGGTCGGCATGCAGTTCATTCAACCGGGCAGTCAGCTTTTCGGCCACGCCCCGTGAGTTGGCGAACACGATCGTCGAACGTCGCGCCAGCACCTGGTCCAGGATGCTGGCCTCCACATGCGGCCAGATCGAGCCGACCCGGCCGGCGGACGCGGGTGCATCGGCGGTCGCGGGATGCGGCGGAATGTCGGCCATGTCCTCGACCGGCACCACGATCCGGACCTCCAGCGCCCGCTGCGACGGTGGATGGACCACGCTGACCGGACGGTCGCCGCCGAGGAACCGCGCGACCTCCTCCACCGGGCGCACCGTGGCCGAGAGCCCGATGCGCTGCGCGGGCACCTGCAGCAGCGCATCCAGCCGTTCCAGACTCAACGCCAGATGGGTGCCGCGCTTGCTGCCGGCCACCGCATGGATTTCATCGATGATGACGGTATGCACCTCGCGCAACGTCTCGCGCGCCTGCGAGGTGAGCATCAGGAACAGCGATTCGGGCGTGGTGATCAGGATGTCGGGCGGACGCCGCAGCAGCCGCGCCCGCTCCGCCGGGGTGGTGTCGCCGGTCCGGATCGCGACGGACAGGGTGACCGCCGGATCGCCGCGCCGCTCGCGTTCGGCACTCACCCCCTGCAGGGGCCTCTGCAGGTTGCGCTCGACATCGGCGCCGAGCGCCTTGATCGGCGAGAGATACAGCACACGGGTGCCGCGCTTGGTGGGCGTCGGCGTCGCCGTCGCCGGCCGCCCACCGCCCTGCTGCTCACCGCTGCGGAACAGCTGGTCGATCGCGTGCAGGAACGCGGCCAGGGTCTTGCCCGAGCCGGTCGGCGCGATGACCAGGGTGTGCTGGCCGGCGCTGATCGCCGCCCAGGCATGGTCCTGCACTGGCGTGGGCGCAGCGAAGGCTGCCGTGAACCAATCGCGCGTGGCCGGGGTGAAGGTGGCCAGTGCGCCGGAGGCGGGGTCGTTCGAGGTGGGCATGGATCCGGATGTCGTGGGGCACTCGCCCAGCGACGGCCGCGAGCGCAATGGAACCAGCCTAGGGTAAGCCGCGTCGGGCATGCGTCAATCGGCGCGGGACCGACGTGTCTGCGGCTGGCGCCGCCCGCCCCCGAGCCCCCGCCACTCGTCCCTTGATCACCGACATCCGGCCCCAGGCCAGGGCCGGCAGGCCTCTGCGGGAACACACTCGCTGGCATCGACCACGCTGCTGCCGCAGGAACGACCCTCATGAAACGACGCGATTGCCTCAAGGCCGGGCTGACCCTGCCGCTGCTGCCGATGCTGCTCAAGGCCGGCCCTGCCTTCGCAGCGACGCGTGCGAGGGTCCGCCCGGGCGCTGCGGGGTGGCCCGCTGCCGCCGAGTGGGACCGATTGTCGCGTGCCGTCGGCGGTCGGCTGTCGGTGCCGCAGTCCCCCTTCCTCGCTGACGCCGCCACCCGCGCCGCCGCGCTGGAGCAGCTGCAGAATCCATTCTTCCTCGGCGATGCGCCCGCGCTCACCCAGACCAGTGGTTACTTCGGCGCGTGGCGGTCAGTGCCCAGCGCGAAGGTGGTGGCCGCCGCCAACAGCGCCGATGTGGCCGCGGCGGTGAACTTCGCCCGCACCCACCGCCTGCGGCTGGTGGTCAAAGGCGGCGGGCACAGCTATCACGGCACCTCCTGCGCGCCGGATTCGCTGCTGGTCTGGACCCGCGCGATGAACCAGGTCGAGCTGCACGATGCTTTCGTCGCCCACAACGCCCGCGCGGGCACGGCGCCGCAGCCGGCGGTCAACGTAGGCGCCGGGGCGATGTGGATCGATGCCTACGATGCGGTCACCACCCGCGGTGGGCGCTATGTCCAGGGCGGCGGCTGTACCTCGGTGGGCGTGACCGGCCTGGTCACCGGCGGCGGCTTCGGCAGTTTCTCCAAAGCGCATGGCACGGCCGCGGCCAGCCTGCTCGAAGCCGAGATCGTCACCGCCGACGGGCAGATCCGCACCGTCAACGCCGACAACGACCCGGACCTGTTCTGGGCCTTGAAGGGCGGCTGCGCGGCGAGTTTCGGCATCGTCACCCGGATGACGCTGCGGACCCATGACCTGCCCGACACCTTCGGCGGCGTCTCCTGCCAGATCCAGGCCAGCGACGACGCCAGCTGGCAGGCACTGGCGGTGGAGATGCTCCGCTTCTACCGCGACACGCTGTGCAACCCGCACTGGGGTGAGCAGTTCACCTTCAAGGACACGCGCCGGCTGTCGATCTCGATGGTGTTCCAGGGTCTGTCGCGCGACGCGGCCGAAGCGACCTGGACGCCGTTCCTGGACTGGGTCCGCGCCCGACCGGTGTACACGATCACCGAACCCTTGCAGGCACTGGCGATGCCGGCCAGAGACTTCTGGGACGCGGACTTCTTCCGCCGGCACGCCCCTGCCCTCATCGCCGAGGACACCCGCGACGGCGCCTCCTCACGGCACATGCTGTGGAAGGGCGACCAGGGCCAGGTCGGCTGGTTCCTGCATGGCTACGCATCGGCGTGGCTGCCGTCGGGGCTGTTGGACGATGCGCAGCGTGAGCAGGCGGCCGCCGCGATCTGTGCGGCCGCCGATCACATGGATGTCGGCCTGCACTGCAACAAGGGCCTGTTCGGTGCGCCGGCGGCGGCGCTGGCCGCCAGCCGCGACACGGCCACCCATCCGGCCGTGCTGGACGCCTTCGCGCTGGCGATCATCGGCAATGCCAGCGGGCCGGTGTATCCGGGCCTGGGGCGCACGGTGGATGAGCCCCGGGCACGCCGGGGCGCCTTGAACGTGGCGCGCGCCTACCAGGCCCTGAGCGTGGTGGCGCCCTCGGCCCCGGCCTATGTTTCAGAGAGCGACTACTTCCAGAAGGACTGGCAGCAGGCGTTCTGGGGGCCGAACTACCCCCGGCTGCAGGCCGCCAAGCGCCGCTACGATCCGCAGGGCCTGTTCGTGATCCATCACGGTGTAGGCAGTGAGGACTGGAGCGCGGATGGCTTCGAGCGCATCGGCGGCTGACGGCGCGTCGGGCAGCGTCTACGCCGCCGCCCCACCCTGGGCCTTGCCCAGCTGGGCGAGCACGCTGCGCAATGCCTGCTGCGCACGCCGGTTCTCCGCCGGCGTGCCGACGGTGATCCGCACCCAGGTGTCATACGGGGCGAACACACGGGCGATGCGCACGCCCTGTTGCAGGAGCCCGGCGGCGACGGCTGCATGGGGGTGCCCGGTATCGACGAACACGAAATTGCCGGCCGCTTCGGTCGAGCGCAGGCGCAGCCCGCTCAGCACCTGCTGCCAGTGCCGCCGCTCCGCCGCCACGCTGCGCCGGACCTGGGCCACGTGGGCGGGATCGGCGAGTGCCGCCGAGGCAGCGGCCAACGACAACTGGTTCTGCGCGTGCGCGCCGCCGACGCCGCGCTGGCGCAGTGCCCCGGCGAGCGCCGCAGGCACCAGCGCATACCCGACCTGCAGCCCGGCCAGGGCATGGATCTTGCCCAGCGTGCGGAACACCACCACGTTCTGGCCCTGCCGCAGCAGGCGCACCGCGCTCAACGTGGCAGCATCCTCGCGGTAGTCGAGGTACGCCTCGTCGACGATCACCAGCGTGCGCGCCTGCGCGGCGCTCACGAAACGATCGAACTCGGCCCCGGGGCTCAGCGTGCCGGACGGGTTGTGCGGATTGACCACGAACAGCGCGCGGGTATCCGGCGCGATCGCCGCCAGCAATGCGGGCAGATCATTCTCCAGCCGCGCGTTCAACGGCACTTCCACCGCCCGGCCGCCAAAGGGCCTGGCCGCATCCACCAGGGCGCCATACCCGGGCACGCTGTAGATGAACCCACCCGCGCCCTGGCTCAGCGCAAGATGCTGGCCCAATGCTTCGAGCACTTCACCGACGATGACCTGTTCGGACGCGACCCCTTCCAGCGTCGCGATCTGGCTCTGCAACGCCTGCAGCTGCGCGGCGCTGACATACCGCGGTGCCTCCGCCAGCGCGCGCTGTACCGCGGGCCCGACCCGAGGTGACGGGCCGTAGCTGCTTTCATTGAGGTCCAGCCGCAGCAGGTCCGTGGGGCTCCCGGCGGCCGTCACGCCTGCCGGAGCGGCCGGTGCAGCGGATCCAGCGGCCGGCGCCAGCGCGACCGCTGCGGCACTGGTCAGCCCGGCACGCAGCCAGTAGCGGCGCTGCGGATCGGCAGGCAGGTGGCCTGCAGTGGTGGAACGGGTCATTGGAAACGGGCCTCCAGGCGTGCGTAGTAGTAGGTGCCACTCCAACCGAACGGCGACAGCTCGCTGTACGGGAACACGCCAAAGGTATCCGCGCCGGAGACCTGCGGGGTGGTGGCGATGTTGCGGGTGGGATAGGTATTGAACAGATTGTTGGCGCCCAGCACCAACGTCACCGTCTCGGTCGCACGGAAGGCAATGTCCAGATCGGTGACCCAGCGCGCCTCCAGCTTCTGGATCACATCGACATTGCCAGCACTACCCGCTTCGGTCGGCAGCGTGCGGAAACGGGTCGAGCCCTGCGCAAAGGCGGCGACATTGGCCGCGCTCTGGTTGGTCGCCGCCACGCCTTCGATCTCGCCATAGCGGTGCGTGCCCAGGTGGAGGCCCCAGCGGCCGACATCCCAGCCCAGCGCGAGGGTCAGGTTGTCGCGCGGCTGGCCTTTCTCCACCCGGGTGCGCTCGGTGACATCGAACAACGGCGTGCGCACGCCGAGCGCGGTCAGCTGCGCCGGGGTCGAGGCGACATGGGTCAGCTCGGTCTTGTTGCGGTTGTACGCCACGGTCGCGGTGAGCCTGCCATAGTCCGCCAGCTCCCAACGGTAGCGCGCGGAAGCGTCCACGCCGGTGGTGCGGGTATCGGCGGCGTTACTGAAGTAGCGCACGCTGGTCACGCCCGGTGAGCCCAGTGCGGCCAGGTAGTCACGGATCGCGGTGGACCCGGCCGCATCGACGAAGTTGCTGGAAAGAAAGATCCGGTCGTCGATGTCGATCCGGTACACATCCACCGACGCGCTCAGCCCGCCGATGCCCCAGGTGAGGCCCGCCGTGACATTCGTCGCCTGCTCCGGCTCCAGCGAGCGCGCCCCCAGGGCACGGGCTTCCACCGTATCCACCGGTGCGGTGCGCACCAGCACGTACTCGGGCACCCCGGTCACCGCGTTGTTCAGCGTGCGGCTGCTGGTCGAACTGAAGTACTGCTGGGCCAAGGCCGGCGCATGGAAGCCGGTACTGACCGAGGCGCGCACCGCCACCCCGCCGTCGAGCTGGTAGCGCAGGGCCAGCTTGCCGTTGGTGGTACTGCCGAAATCGCTGTAGTCCTCCCAGCGCCCGGCCAGCGAGACCAGGAAGCGATCCGTCACATCGGTTTCCGCTTCGGCGTAGGCCGAGACGTTGTGACGGTGATGGTTGCCGGCGTCCGCCGGCTGGATGCCCGCGAAGCCCTGCGAGCCGATCGTCGGCACCGCGCCGGCCGAGGGGCCATCAAGCACCCGCGCCGGCCCCCAGACGTAGGAGTTCAGCTCGCCGGGCGAAATGCCGTAGGTATCGCGGCGGAACTCCGCCCCGATCGCCAGCCGCAGCGGTGCGTGCCAGCCCAGCTCGATGCTGTTGTTCGCATCCAGATTGGTGGTCCACTGCGAGGCCTCCAGCGCACCGTTGTAGAACGCGGTGGGGCTGGCCGCACCCAGCGTGGCGTTGAGCGTGTTGCGGGTGCGGTAGACCAGCTTGTTGCGGCCGTAGACGCTGCTCAGGTCCCAGTGCCAGTCGCCGAGCAGACCTTTGATGCCTGCGCCGAGCGAGGCGTTGGTGCTCTGGGTATCGACCCACGGCAGGAACCCGTCCGGGTAGATCGCGCGCACGTTCTCGACCTGGCCAGCGCGGCGCAGGGAGGCGTTGGAACTGCCCTCGCTTACCCCGTAGCCGCTGAACGCATACGCCTCCCATCCTTCCGCCCAGGCGAGCGGCTTGCGCAGGTTGCCGAACACGGTCTTTTCCACGGTGTCGGCCGAGTCGGCGAAGCGCCACAGCGCATCGCGGTCGATGCTGGCTTCGCGTGGGTCGGCCACTGCACCCGCCGCCGCGCCCCCGATCGGGGCCAGGCCGGTACCGGAGCCGAAGGTGCCCGACGGCGCCACCGGTGCACCGTTGCGGCCGATCCCGAAGTACTGCTGACGGGTATCGGGCAAGGCGCGGTTGGCGGCCTTGCGGTCACGATAGTCCCAGGTCAGGTGCAGGCCGCCGCCGTCGGCAAAGGCCACGCCGGTGTCCAGGGCGACGGCCGTGGTGCCACCACCGCCGTCGCGGGTGGTGCCGCGGCTGACCCGCCCTTCAACGCCCGCATCCTCGCGCAGCACGATGTTGATCACCCCGGCAATCGCATCGGAACCGTATTGGGCAGACGCGCCATCACGCAGCACTTCGATCCGCTCGATCGCACTCACCGGGATCGCATTGAGATCGGTCGAGACCGCGCCCTTGCCCACCGTGCCGCCGGTGTTGACCCACGCACTGGCATGCCGCCGCTTGCCGTTGACCAGCACCAGGGTCTGGTCCGGCGACAGCCCGCGCAGCGTCGCCGAGCGGATGTGGGTGTTGCCATCCGGGGTGGTCGGGTGCGGGAAATTGAACGAGGGCAACAGCGACTGCAGGATCTGGCTGATATCGGTGTAGCCGCTGCTGCGGATGTCCTGCGCGCTCAGCACATCGATCGGCACCGGCGATTCGAGCACGGTGCGGGCCTGGGTGCGGTTGCCGAGGACGGTGAGCTGGTCGAGCTGGGTGACCGCCGGCGCACTTGCCACGGTCTGAGCATGGACCGGAACGGTGGTGAACAGGCTGGCAAGCACGGCGACGGACAGACGGCGACGTCGCAGCACGGTGGCGCGAGGATTCATGACAACTCCGAAGAGATCGGGCATCACGCCCGAAGAAGACGATGGAACAGCGCAGGCGGTACGTCAGCGGCGACATCGCCGTGGCAGATTCGAAGCAGGCAAGACACGTCCCCAGGTGACCCTGCGGGACATGTTGCAAACTTGTTGCAGAGCGTCAATCGGTGCGGACGCGTGCATTCGCGCCCCGGTGCGCAGGTGGGTAACGAGTGCGGGGCAAGTCACTGATTTCATTCGGCGCAGCCAACGGCGCCGCACCGATGTCCTTACTTCCGGGCATATCCAGATAGCCAACCGTGCGCGGCCGGCAGTGCCTGCACGCTGCCCGCATCTGCCCGCCTGCGCAGACATGACGATCCGCAGGTGCAGCCGCACCCGTGCAGGCGTAGCCTGCCCGCAGCCTGCCGCCAACGGAGATCGCCCTGTGATTACGACCTCGCCTGCCCGCCGTGTCCCTGTCCTGCTCGCACTGGCCATCGCAGGCGCACTGCTGCTGCCGCGAGCCGATGCACATGCGCAGGCGCCGTCCACGGTGAGCACACCGGCCACCGCCTCGTTCAACGCCCTGCTCGATGCGCAGACGATGGCTGCGATCAACGCCGATCCGGAACTGCGCACCATGCTCGGCATCAGCGACGATGCCAGCGGTGATCTGTCCGGCCAGCTGACCGACGTCTCGCTGGCCCGGCGCGAGGTCAACCGCCGCTTTCTTGTCGACAACCTGGCGCAGATCCGTGCCTGGAAAGGCGCGCCGCTGGACCCACAGCAACGCCTGAGCGACGGCCTGGCACGCTGGTTCTACCAGACCCAGATCGATCTGATGGCCGTGCCATGGGCCGCGGCGTGGTTGCCGGTCGGCGGCAGCACCTACGCGATCGACCAGTTGTTCAGCCTGCCGGTCAACCTGCCACAGTTCATGGACAACCAGCACGCGGTGACCGACGAGACCAGCGCCCGCCGCTATATTGAACGGCTGCACGCGATGGGCACCAAGCTGGACCAGGTCCGCGCCAACGTCGACATGCAGGCCCAACAGGGCGTGGTGCCGCCGGCGGTTGCGCTGGAAGGCGCGGCCAACCAGTACCGTGTACTGCTGAAACCGGCGCCGCAGGACAGCCTGTGGGTGCTGTCGTTGCAGCGCAAGCTGGACAAGGTGCCGTCCATCCCGGCGGCCCGTCGTGCTGAACTGATCGCGCAGGCCACCGCCGCGGTGCGGGACGCGGTGAACCCGGGCTATCAACGCCTGCTCGACAACGTGCAGGCCACGTTGGCGACCCATCCCGGCAACAACGGCGTGTGGGCACTGCCCGAGGGCAAGGCCTACTACGATGCCGCCCTGCGCTGGTACACCAGCACCGATCTGGATGCCGATGCCATCCACCAGATCGGCCTGCGCGAAGTGGCGCGGCTGGACACGGCGATGGATGACCGCCTGAAGCAGCTGGGCCTGCGCGAGGGCAGCGTGGCCGCCCGCATCGAACAGCTGCGCAAGGACCCGCGCTACCTGTATGAGGACAGCGACGCTGGCCGCAGGCAGCTGATCGGCGACATCGAACAGCGCCTGCGCGCTCTCGATCCGATCCTGCCCACCTACTTCGGCCACCTGCCGACGCAGAAGCTGCTGGTGCAGCCGGTCCCTGCGCACATGCAGGCCACCTCGCCCGGCGGCTACTACTACCCACCGGCGATGGACGGCTCGCGGCCGGGCACGTTCTTCATCAACCTGGGCGACATCACCTCCAATACGCGTTGGAGCATTCCCACCCTCACCTATCACGAGGGCGCGCCGGGGCATCATTTCCAGATCTCGATCGGCCAGACCCTGACCGAGCTGCCGATGCTGCGCCGCAGCCTCAACCCGAGTGCGTTCAGCGAAGGCTGGGCGCTGTACGCCGAGCAGCTGATGGCCGAGACCGGTGTGTACCGCGACGACCCCGCCGGTGATCTGGGCCGCCTGCAGGCCGAGATGTTCCGCTCGGTGCGGCTGGTGGTAGACACCGGCCTGCATCGCAAACGATGGACGCCCGAGCAGGCCATCGCCTACATGCAGGACAAGACCGGCATGACCCCGGCGGATGTGCGTATCGAGGTCTACCGCTACCTGGTGCAGCCGGGTCAGGCCGCCTCCTACAAGATGGGCCAACTGCGGCTGCTGGAACTGCGCGAGCAGGCACGCCGGGAGCTGGGCGACCGCTTCGACATCCGTGCATTCCACGACCTGATCCTGGGCAACGGGGCCATGCCCATGACAGTGGTCAGCCAGGCCGTGGACGCCTGGATCGCCGCCGGCGGACCGGCCTCCCCCCGGACACCATGATGCCCCTGCACAGCCGCCGGCCGCTGGCCGGTGCCTGCGTATAAATACCTAGCGCGTTACCGTGTAACTCCGGTTGTCCGCCGCGTGGGCGGTGCGCAGAGTGTCAGCAGGGTCGGCCCGTCGCGCGCCCCACCGACGACACTCTGGAGACTGTCATGCCGCGCACCTCATCGGGCCTGCTGTTGGCGCTGGTCCTGGCCGGACCGCTGCTCCTGCTTCCTCCTCCGCTTGCGGCGCAGCCCGCAGCGGCCAGCGTTGATGCCCAGGCCGTAAGCGTTGATCCCCAGGCCGTACAGGCGCTCACGCGCATGGGCGCGGCCCTGCGCGCGCTGCCGCACTTCACCCTCAACGCCACCACCAGCACCGAGTATGTGCTCGACGACGGCCAGAAGATCGCCCTGCCCGGCACCGTGGCGTACCGGGTGCTGGGGCCGGACCACTTCTTCGTGGAGATACAGAGCGAGGACCAGCACCGCCAGCTGTTCTACGACGGCAAAGCGCTGACGATCTACTCGCCGCGGCTGAAGTACTACGCCACGCTGGAGGGCCTGAACAAGAGCAGCCAGGCGTTGTTGACCGAATCGGCGACGACCTATGGCATCGAGTTGCCGCTGGCCGATCTGTTCCTGTGGGGCACGCCGGCGTTTCCGACCGATCAGCTGCAGTCCGCGCTGCGCATCGGCAGCGCCCGCATCGGGGGCGAGGCCACCCAGCACTACGCCTTCCGGCAACCCGGGGTGGATTGGCAGGTCTGGATTTCCGACACGACCCACCTGCCCCGCCAGCTGGCGATCACCAGCCACAGCGATCCCGCGTTGCCCACCTACCAGGCTACGTTGAACTGGGATACGCGGCGCACGGTGACCGCCAAAGAGCTGGCGTTCGATCCCAAGGGTGCGACGAAGATCGTGTTCGTACCGGTCGCGCTGGCCGTACAGACCACTGACGGGGAGAACTGAGCATGGACCGTTCCGCTTGCCTGCGCGCCGCGCTGGCCCCGGCCCTGATGACACTGATGCTCGGCGCCGCACTGCTGCCTGCCGATGCCGGGGCGCGCCCCGGGCTGCGCGGCTTTGCCCACCCCTCGATCGCCCATGCCGGCGGCTTCGGCGGGGGTGGCATGCCCCACGGCGGCGGTGGATTCACCCCGCACCCGCCGGGGCCTGGCCCCGCCCCGCATCCCGGCCCGGGCCCGCGCCCGGCGCCGGGCCCGCATCCTGGCCCCGGGCCCGGGCCCCCCCCCGCGCCGGGGGCGCGGCCCCGCCCCCGGC
>NZ_JASCOO010000209.1:0-413 GCF_029959485.1 Stenotrophomonas sp. PS02301 | reverse complement strand
TGGGTCTCGTGGGCTCGTCGATGTGAATAAGATACAGAACCCATCCCGGGGGGCTCGTGGGCGCCATCCTTGGCGCCCTGACGGTCCCGTCAGGGCCTGGCCCCCACTCGCCAGACAGATCTGGATGGACGGTGGGGCAAGCCAAAGCAGCCCGCCGCAAGTAGCCAAGTCACCCCGTCGAGATGCAACGTCTAGATGCAACAGGCAACAACCCACAGGCGCCGATTGGCGCCTGTGTGCGTTTGACTGGTTCGTGACCGGACTCTTGAGCGGCCCTTGACTTGGCTCTCCTCTGGACACCAGCCACGTGTCGACGGCGCGGTGTGGGTGGGTTTGCAGGACCGTTGGGCGCCATGGATGGCGCACTACGAGCCCCCATGGACGGGTTCACGGCGGGTCCTGCAGGCCCACCC
>NZ_JASCOO010000208.1:0-424 GCF_029959485.1 Stenotrophomonas sp. PS02301 | reverse complement strand
CCCCGGGCCACCCCGCCAACCGGGGGGGCGCCCGCGCTTGTTGATGAGCAGCACGTATGGATGACGCGTTGATGAAAAAGATCGACGAAAACGCTTGACGAATTTTCAGAAGTCTTTAGTATTCGCTCCCTCGCTGCGACGCGGTCTTCACCCCGGTGAACACCCACCCGCAGCGACGGCAACAACCTTCGAAAGAAGGTGTTGACGGAAACGAAAAGCCTGACATAATAGGCGGCTCGCAACGACGAAAGCCTCTGAGGCGAACGACGAAGCGGCATCGGCAACAACGGTTCACTTCGGTGAAGCGGCCTTGAAAAAAGGTGTTGACGAAGCAGATAAGCCGGTCTATAATGGGCGGCTCGCAACGACGGAAACGTCGGGGCACACGGAAGAAGGCGCTGAGGCCGATTCCAAAGTTCTTTGA
>NZ_JASCOO010000207.1:0-455 GCF_029959485.1 Stenotrophomonas sp. PS02301 | reverse complement strand
GTGTGTGGGTTCGCGGGGCGCGCCGTAAACCCATCGATGGGGGCTCGTGAGCCGCATCCATGCGGCACAACGGTCCCGCCAACCCACACACCCCACGCCTCCGACAGTTGGCTGGTGGCCATGGCGAAGCAACGCAACGCCGCAGACGGACAAGACCGAGGCGACTCGAGCTGAGCCACCTCAGCTGGGAAAGCTACGCAGATCAATCGAGCCGAGCGAGCCAAGCGGACCAAGCAGGGCAAGCGGTCCAAGCAGGCCAAGCAAGTCAACGAAGCGAACGAATCCAAGCAAGCCAAGCCAATGCAACGGCGGCACCAAGCGCCGGCTTTTTCGTTGCGCACCAGCTCACTGTCAAAGGGTAGGCACGGGTGGGTTGGCGGGACCGTGTGTTGCCATGGATGGCAACACACGAGCTTACATGGACGTACTTGCAGCGGGTCCCGCCAACCCACCCG
>NZ_JASCOO010000206.1:0-480 GCF_029959485.1 Stenotrophomonas sp. PS02301 | reverse complement strand
CTATACCACCCCACCACACTCCTACCAATAATGGTAACTATTCTATGTTTTCTTACTCCTATGTCTATTCATCTTTCATCTAACTACCTAATACTATGCAAAAATGTAAAATTATCACACAAAACATAAACAATCAAAATCAGCCATTTCCGCACCTTTTCCTCTGTCCACTTTCAACCGTCCCTCCAAATGTAAAATGGCCTATCGGAATACATTTCCTACATCCTAACTACTATAAAACAACCTTTAGACTTACGTTTGCTACTCTCATGGTCTCAATACTGCCGCCGAAATTCTGTCCCACATACTAAATCTCTTCCCGTCATTATCGCCCGCATCCGGTGCCGTAAATGCAAAACAAATACCATCTATGTCTTCCACACCATCATTTTACTATGCCTGCCACCATCCATTTGTCTTTTGCACCATATCTTCATAACCTGTCACCTTGAAACTACCTCTGCATGCCACCTACCGACC
>NZ_JASCOO010000205.1:0-507 GCF_029959485.1 Stenotrophomonas sp. PS02301 | reverse complement strand
GCGATCTGGCCGCCACGGCAGGTGGGCTGCTCGCCGTGGGCGACCTGATGGCCGATGGCGATGCGCGCCTTGAAGGCGACGCGGATGTACGCCTGGCCCAGGCGGTGATCGGGCAGTCGCTGAACGTGGCGGCGGCCGGGGCGCTGGATATGCGTACTGCCATGGTCGGCGGCGATGCGCAGCTTCGCAGCGGCGGGGCGATGGGCATTGGCGAACTGCAGGCGCAGGGGGCGCTGAGCGGAATCACTGGTGCCACGCTGGTAGCGCAGACGCTGTCCTCCGGGGCGGGGATGCAGTTGGAGGCGTCGGGTGCGATGGATGTGCAGCAGCTGCGCAGCGGGGGCGATCTGGCCGCCACGGCAGGTGGGCTGCTCGCCGTGGGCGATCTGGTGGCCGATGGCGATGCGCGCCTTGAAGGCGACGCGGATGTACGCCTGGCCCAGGCGGTGATCGGGCAGTCGCTGAACGTGGCGGCGGCCGGGGCGCTGGATATGCGTACTGCCACGG
>NZ_JASCOO010000204.1:0-515 GCF_029959485.1 Stenotrophomonas sp. PS02301 | reverse complement strand
TTGTCGGGACCCGCTGCAAGTACGTCCATGTAAGCTCATATGCCGCCATCCATGGCGGCATATGGTCCCGCCAACCCACCCGTGCCCACCCTGTGACAATGGGCTGGTGCGCAACGGAAAAGCGGCACCGCGGCGTCGGCTCTTGATCTGCTCAGCTTTGATCTGCTCGGCTTTGATCTGCTCGGCGTTGATCCGCCCAGCTTGATCGGCTCAGCGTTGCTTTGCTCTGCCTCACAGACTCCGCGCCAGTTCGCTCGACGTGCGTGGCTACGCTCTGTCGTGGCTGCGCTCTGTCATGTCCACGCTTCGACCGTCGTTGCTTCCACCGGATCAATACGCTTGGCGCAGCAGCAATGGCGCCGAAGTGCCGAGCCGCCCGTCGCTTTGACCTTGGCCACCAGCCCACTGTCGGAGGCGGGGTGTGGGTGGGTGTGCGGGACCATATGCCGCCATGGATGGCGGCATATGAGCCCCCATGGATGGGTTCACGGCGCCTCCCGCGCACCCACCCACAC
>NZ_JASCOO010000203.1:0-524 GCF_029959485.1 Stenotrophomonas sp. PS02301 | reverse complement strand
GCGGGACACGCCGTGAATCCATCCATGGAGGCTCATGTCGCGCCATCCATGGCGCTCATGGTCCCGCCAACCCACACACCCCCGCCCTCGACAGCCTGTCGGCCGCCCATGAAGAAACAAACGCAGATGCCCTGCGGCGGAGATGAGCGTCAGTAGGTCATGCCGTCGTCGCGTCACGTTGCAGTCAATCACCCAGGCATCAGCATCAGCATCTGCATCGGCGTTGAACATCGAGCACTGTGCATCGAGCATCGAGCATCGAGCATCGAGCATCGAGCACTGAGTACTTAGCACTGAGCAATGAGAATTGAGCTGAGCGCCGAGTATCCAGATTCGAGAAGCGAGCAGCGCAGCACCAGCTCGGCAGCGTTCTGCGTTCTGCGCTCTGCGTTCAGCTTTCGCTTTTGACTTCCCATTGCCCACCAGCCCCCTGTCAAAGGGTGGGCACGGGTGGGTGGCGGGACCGTGGGTTTTGGATGGTGGGGACCCCCCCCCCGAACCCGCCCGAGCTGGGGGCGGGGGCG
>NZ_JASCOO010000202.1:0-620 GCF_029959485.1 Stenotrophomonas sp. PS02301 | reverse complement strand
GCGCAGTGCAGGACCCGCCGTGAACCCATCCATGGGGGCTCGTAGTGCGGCATCCATGCCGCACACGGTCCTGCACTGCGCTACCCGTCCACCCATGGACAGTGGGTTGCTTGCGCGGGATTAACAGCGAAGAGCAAACGGCGACAGGCGAACGGCGAACAGCAGATAGCGGGCGTCTCACTGCTTATCACTCACGGCGTACAGCGCCGGTTGATGGCTGCTGGCTCCTGGCCGGTGGCTGACGGCATACCGCTTGGCGTTTATGACTTCAGCACTGCCACGGCGTCCGGCGTCCGGCGTTGGCTTGCGGCTCCGGCTGAAAATGGACTGCGGACTGCGGACTGCGGACCGCACAATTTTTGGCGTGCCCGCCACGCATGTAGATCCACGCCATGCGTGGATGCCGCGCAAAGCGCGGGACAAGCATCCGGACATCAGCACCCGGCATTTCCCGACGATCCAGCCTGCACTGGCAGCTGGCCGAGACCGTGTCGGAAGCGGGACTCAAGGCTCTTCCAGCCGCCCACCCGTGAACGTATCGGGAGTGGGTCGGGTAGCCCGGTCCGGGACCGTGTGCGGCATGGATGCCGCACTACGAGCCCCCATGGATGGGTTTACGG
>NZ_JASCOO010000201.1:0-731 GCF_029959485.1 Stenotrophomonas sp. PS02301 | reverse complement strand
GTGTGGGTGGGTCTGCTGGACCCGCCGCAAGTACGTCCGTGTAGGCTCGTAGTGCGGCATCCATGCCGCACACGGTCCTGCAGACCCACCCACACCGACCCGCTGACAATTGGTCGGTGCGTACGGGAAAAGGCGGGCGCCTGCGCCTTGGACTGTTCACTGGTGCAGTTTGAGCGCGGAGGCCGGGTGAGCCAACAGCGGTGGACGATGCATCCACTTGCCGACGCTTGGCACTGTCCGCCGTGATCGGACACAACGGTATTGCTCGCTCACCCAATTTGCCGGTCTTCGCTCAACTTTCGGAGCTGGTCCAGACTTAATCGCAGTCGCAGTCGCAGTCGCGGTCGCAGTCGCAGTCGCAGTCGCAGTCGCAGTCGTTCATGCCTGCGCCGAGGTTGGCGGCGCTGGGACCAGCGCAGCTTGGTTTTGCTTGTGAGGCTGCGGCGCAGTATCAGCAGAAGCAGTCACGGCAGCAGAAGCAGCAGAAGCAGCAGAAGCAGCAGAAGCAGCAGAAGCAGCAGAAGCAGCAGAAGCAGCAGAGGCCGCGCTAGCTCCAGCGTTGCTCTTTTCCATGCGCACCGCGAAGTGTGGATGGGTCGGTGGGGGTGGGTTTCCGGGACCGTGTGCGGCATGGATGCCGCACTACGAGCCTACATGGACGTACTTGCGGCGGGTCCAGGAACCCCGCCCCCGCCCGCCCACTCCCCGTCCCCACAACGGCTGGCGTTAAA
>NZ_JASCOO010000200.1:0-736 GCF_029959485.1 Stenotrophomonas sp. PS02301 | reverse complement strand
GGCCGGCTCTGCAACATTCCGTCATCGCGCCATGCTGTTCGTGATCGCAGACGCTCCGTGGAGCCGGCCAGCGGCCGGCACTACCCCGTCACGTTGTGGGTCATGCAGAGCCGGCCAGCGGCCGGCACTACGCTCTCGTGGTATTCCGCGATAAGCGCTTGCGGCCTTGCCCGACACCGCGGGGCTGCGGAATCAATGACGATGCACCATGAGTTCTTCTCGGCTACGCGTGGGGCGCTGTTCCATTCCAGGACAGACCTACGTCCTTACGATGGTCTGCCACAACCGTCGGCGTTGGTTTGATGATCCCGACGTTTCCGTGATCGCGATGTTCGGCCTGAAGGAAATGGACGAACGTGGATATGCACGATCCCTTGCCTGGGTCGTCATGCCCGACCATCTGCACTGGTTGCTGGAACTGAAAACGAAGCCGCTCGCCGACATCGCTCGACGCTTCAAATCATCGACCGCCTTGGCGATCAATCGCGCGCGGGGTCGCGGTGGTGCGCTGTGGCAAGCGGGTTACCACGATCACGCCGTTCGCTCCGATGCGTCGCTGCGTCGGCATGCGATGTACATCCTGGGGAATCCGATCCGGGCAGGTCTGTCGGAGCAGATCGGAGACTACCCGTACGCATGGACCCTATGGCCTCATGACCGGTAGTGGGGGGGGGGGGGGGGGGGGGGCGGGCGGGGGCGCGCGCGGGGCCGCCGCCCGGGCCCCCGCCGGCGGCGG